>NZ_JAWOVM010000026.1:0-49970 GCF_033339895.1 Vibrio sp. 1751 | reverse complement strand
TTTCCTTATTGTTTCAATGCTTGGAAAATAATTTCTGCTAAAGAGTGACTTATTCCCGGTACTTTGGCGATTTCTTCGACACTTGCACGTTTAAGTTCTTGTAACCCACCCATGTACTTGAGTAACGCCTGACGTCGTTTAGGGCCGATTCCCTCAATCCCTTCGAGTGCACTCGTACGTCTGGTTTTACCTCGCTTAGCACGGTGCCCCGCTATAGCATGGTTATGGCTTTCATCACGAATATGTTGGATAAGGTGCAGCGCAGGAGCATCGCTTGGTAAATGAAACTCCTCCCCATCGACTGTAATCAGCGTTTCTAAACCTGGTTTGCGAGTAACGCCTTTTGCAATACCAATCATGATGGGACGCTTTGGCCAATCCCCCCAATATTGCGAAATGATGTCATGCGCACGATTTAACTGACCTTTACCGCCATCGATAAAGATGATGTCGGGAATTTTCTCTACGTCCAATTGCTTCGAATAACGGCGCTCCAACGCTTGTCCCATTGCTGCGTAATCATCACCACCGGTAATCCCAGTAATGTTGTAGCGACGATACTCTTGCTTTACGGGGCCTTCGTTGTTGAACACCACGCATGACGCAATCGTGCTTTCCCCCATCGTATGGGAGATATCAAAACATTCCATTCGAGCTATAGACTCCAACTTCAATGTTTCGCGAAGCGCATGAAAACGCTGATTAATTGTCATCTTGTGATTGATTTTGGTGGTAATCGCCGTTAGTGCATTCGTGTTCGAAAGCTTGAGATACCTTGCTCGAGAGCCAGTTGGCGACGTATGAAAATGAACCTTACGGCCTGCCACTTCACTTAACGCTTTCTGTATTGGCGCAATATCTTCTGCCAACTCTTGATTCAAAATAATACGAGAAGGAATTGTACGTGCTTCGTTATGGCTCAAATAATATTGAGTCAGAAAACTATCGAACACTTCCTGCTGGCTTGTATTTTGTGGGATTTTCGGAAAATGGCTACGGCTACCAAGCACTTTGCCTTGGCGTATCATCAGGATATGGATACACGCGATACCATTCTCCTGAGCAAACCCGAGTACATCCATATCATCCATGCTGTCTTCTGAGACGTACTGCTGCTCTTGAACACGCCTAATCGCTTGGATTTGATCGCGAAATTTAGCGGCATCTTCAAAGCGCAATTGCTGACTGGCAACTTCCATTTTCTCGATCAGTTGTTTGAGTACTTGCTGATCTTTGCCTTGCAAAAACATGCGCACAAAGCCAACCAACTCTGCATATTCTTCATCAGAAATGATGGTATTAACGCATGGTCCTGCACAACGACCAATTTGGTACATCAAACATGGGCGCGTTCGGTTGGAATAGACAGTGTCTTCACACTGGCGCACAGGAAATATCTTTTGCAGCAAATGCAATGTTTCTCTTACTGCACCAGAATCTGGGTAGGGGCCAAAATATTCACCTTTGCGCTTCTTGGCGCCACGGTGGATAGAAAGCCGTGGGTGCTTATGACCGCTAATAAAGATATAAGGGTAAGACTTATCATCTCGCAGCAACACATTGTATTTCGGCAAATACTGCTTGATGTAGTTATGCTCTAAGATCAGCGCTTCTGTCTCAGTGTGAGTCACCGTGACGTCTATTTTGGCGATATTACTGACAAGCGCGCGAGTTTTCTCACTGTCTACTTTTTTCCGAAAGTAGCTTGAAAGGCGCTTTTTAAGGTCTTTGGCTTTACCTACGTAGATTACAACAGCTTCGGCGTTGTACATTCTGTAAACGCCGGGCTGATTAGTTACTGTCTTGAGAAAGGAAGCCGAATCGAAGGGAGGATTCACGCTAAAGGGTCTCGGTGTCCAGCATTCCGTGGCGAATCGCTAAGTGAGTTAACTCAACGTCACCATTAATGTCCAATTTACTAAAGAGTCGGTAGCGATAGCTGTTGACTGTCTTTGGACTTAAATTAAGTTGCTCAGAAATATCCGTTACCTTTTGGCCTTTGGTGATCATAAGCATGATCTGCAATTCACGCTCGGATAAGTCTTTAAAAGGGTTCTCAGAGGCTGGAGAAAATTGACTCAATGCCATCTGCTGCGCAATCTCTGGCGAGATGTAACGCTGCCCACTATTAACTACACGAATCGCATTCACCATTTCGTCAGGGCCAGCACCTTTGGTTAAATAACCAGACGCACCTGCCTGCATCACCTTGGTTGGAAACGGGTTTTCTGTATGAACGGTAAGTACGATGATTTTCACATCAGGATTCACGCGAAGAATTTTTTTAGTGGCTTCCAAGCCGCCAATTCCTGGCATGTTCATGTCCATTAAAACGACGTCAGCATGATTACTGCGACACCATTTTACTGCATCTTCACCGCTGTCAGCTTCTCCTGCTACGTTCATTCCACGGACGTCTTCAATAATACGTCGTATCCCTGTGCGAACCAGCTCGTGATCATCTACAAGGAAAACATTTATCAAACTTGTATCTCCACACTTTGTATTGGTTCTGCACCCACATAACCATTACTTGTTAAATGTGGATATCAGTATGACTGCCTATATACTAACGTAATCGACAAAAAATTGCTTTCTATGAATATGTGCTGAAACGCAAACTTTAGCAAGAACTTATTCATAAACCACTCTATTATTTTAGAGCGTGATGAGCAGAACCGAAATCTAAGAAAAGACAATTAACAACATTAAGTACAATAAATCAAGTAACTAGGTTTCATATTGCCCAGAGAAACACGCTATAACTTAAAATGACACTGTCCCTCTTGCACCAAAGACTAACTTGTAATCACTAATTCCAGCAAAAATTTGAGACGCTTTCTTTACTGGTTATTTTTACAGTTCTTAGTGTTAAACTAACGTTCTTCAAGTTTTCTAAGGTTTCTCACATTTGAATATTCAACAAGGCTTCCTGCTAACTCGACAGGCACGAGACATCAAAGGTCAAACTCAAATCGAGCTGTGGCTTTCGACAGAAGCAGGTCCTACTCAGTTACTTATTAATGGTGAGAAGCCAGTATTTTTCATCGCTCAGAAACACTCAGAGCAAGCAAAGACACTCGCACGAGAAAAAAACATATTCGTCGACATCCGCCTTTTGGATCTCAAAACGTTTGAACATACGCCTCTTGCTGCCTGCTATACCAATGTAACCAGAGACGCTCTCGCACTCAAAGACACATTCGCTCAAAAAGATATCACTACGTATGAAAGTGATATTCGCCTCGCCGATCGCTACCTAATGGAGCGTTTTATCAAAGGCAGTATCGAGTTTACAGGCAATGTGACTCGCACCAATGGCTACCAACGCGTCCAAAGCGCAAAATGCCGTGCGGGGCAATATGAGCCGAAGTTAAACGTTGTCTCGTTAGATCTAGAATGCTCTGAGAAAGGCATTCTTTACTCAATCGGATTAGACAGCGTCATGGATTCCCGCGTTATCATGATCGGAGAACCAGAACCTTCGGAGACACCGATACAATGGGTTAAGGATGAAAAAGCGCTTCTAGAAGCACTCATCGTTTGGTTTAAACAATTCGACCCCGATGTCATTGTCGGTTGGAACGTCATTGATTTTGACTTTCGTCTGCTACACAAACGAGCAGAATGGCACAACATGAAGCTAATGCTTGGTAGAGCAGACCAAGCCAGCTTTTTCAGAAGTTCATCTCAAAGCCAACAAGGGTTTATTTCCATTCCAGGGCGAGTTGTAATGGACGGTATCGATACGTTAAAAACGGCGACTTATCACTTTCGATCTTGGTCATTAGAGTCTGTATCTCAAGAACTCTTAGGGGAAGGGAAAGAAATCCACAACGTTCATGACCGCATGGATGAGATCAATCGTATGTACCGCTCCGACAAACCATCGCTGGCTAAATATAATTTACAAGACTGCGTGTTAGTGAATAAGATTTTCAATCACACTCACCTGCTCGACTTTGCAATAGAGCGCTCTCGTCTCACTGGTGTCGAACTGGATCGTGTCGGCGGTTCGGTTGCAGCATTCACAAACCTATACATGCCTCAGATACACCGAGCAGGCTACGTTGCTCCGAACCTACACCCTGAAAATTGGATTGCCAGCCCCGGCGGTTACGTGATGGACTCCATCCCTAACCTATATGATTCTGTTTTAGTATTGGATTTTAAGAGTCTATATCCATCGATTATTCGCTCTTTCTTGATTGATCCTATGGGTTTAGTTGAGGGGTTATTGCTCGATATTGGAAAAGAAGAAAATCAGGCTGTACCTGGCTTTCGCGGTGGGAAGTTCCATCGTACGAAACACTTTTTACCAGAAATGATTGAAAAGCTTTGGGCAGCACGTGATGTGGCAAAGAAGAACAATGAAAAAGCTTTTTCTCAGGCAATCAAAATCATCATGAACTCCTTTTATGGCGTACTGGGCTCATCGGGATGTCGTTTCTTTGATACTCGGTTAGCTTCTAGTATTACCATGCGCGGACATGAAATCATGAAGCAAACTAAGGTGCTGATTGAGGAGCAAGGATATCAAGTGATTTACGGCGATACGGATTCCACATTCGTGTCGTTGAATCGACCATACAGTCAAGTAGAAGCTGACGCTGTTGGAAATCAATTAGTTGATTACATCAACTCTTGGTGGAAAGAACACCTGCGTTCTGAGTACAACCTAACATCTATGTTGGAAATCGAGTATGAAACCCATTATCGCAGATTCCTTATGCCAACGATTCGTGGCGCAGAAACTGGCTCGAAAAAGCGCTATGCGGGTTTAATCGGTGAAGGAGAGCAAGAAAGGATTGTATTTAAAGGGTTAGAAAGTGCCCGTACTGACTGGACCTCGTTAGCACAGAAATTTCAAAATACACTCTATAGCATGATTTTCCATGGTGAAGATCCAAGCGACTATGTCCGAGAGATGGTTGAGAAAACTAACAACGGTGAATTTGATGAACAGTTGGTGTATCAAAAGCGACTGCGCAGAAAACTGCATGAGTATCAGAAGAACGTCCCGCCACAAGTGCGTGCAGCTCGTTTAGCGGATGAGATAAATGCCAAGCTTGGCCGCCCATTACAGTATCAAAACAAAGGACGAATTGAATACATTATTACCGTGAACGGTCCTGAACCTTATGAGTACCTCAATAGCCCGATTGATTATCAACATTACATTGATAAACAACTCAAACCCGTTGCAGATGCGATTCTCCCTTTCATTGGGACGGATTTTGACAGGCTTTCAGCGCCACAAATGGGGTTGTTTTAGCCGATACGAAACTCTGTTTTCTGGTACTGTTTGACTAACCAATCACCAAACGCATCAATTAGCCCGATAACAGAACGCTTGGGAATACCCCGGCCAGAAAGTAAAATTTCTAGCCGCTCGATCTCAAGCTGCTTTTCAGGATGATAAGTTAAGAATACCTTGCCACATTGTATAGGGTCATCAAACCAACGTTTATCTCGATACATCACCAAAGAGTATGACGCTCTTAGTAACTTTTTAGCAATCACTCGCTGGGCGGCCACCTGCTCTTCTATCGTCTTCGCTTGTACGATTTTTTTGCGATACACCGTAATCCAATCTTCCACATCCATATTCCAGTGCTTAGCAATTTCCCAACTTGGGACGTAATCACCGAAGCAGTCTGCTAGATCATCACCATAAACACAGACACAGCAATGCTTAAGCATAAAGCCCCAAGTAAAAATACTATCTAAATTAGCCACTTCGCTCACTAAGGCTGTACGGACCGATACACCATTAACGTGAGGGTAACTCTGCTGCGCACGCCACTTAATTGTGTTGAGCAAAGTCGCGCGATTGTGCTCAAAGGATGATTGAGTAACGACAACCAGGTCTAAGTTCGACCTCTCAACGATCGCTGTTTTGCGAGCAACACTACCGTATACATAAACGCTGTGTAAGTTTTGCCCCAGTCCACCTTTGAGACAAGCGGTGACTTCCCTAATTAAAGGCGCAAACTCTGGTTGAAATGGTTGTTTAGGATCGATAACAGGCAGAGACATGACTTAAAACGTGTTCTCAGATGGTTCAAGAAGTTGGGCTATATGTTCTCTTAGCCAACTCACCGAATCAAGTCCATTCAGGTGTTTAGTCATGGGAGTAACAACAAATTTCTGCAATGAATTTTAATGCTAGGCGGCTAACTTAGCGCTATAATCACCGGGTTTTGCTTAATAAGTATGAATAGGAATATACAATGCCAAAGGCAAGTGAAATCAAAAAAGGCTTCGCAATCGAGTCTAATGGTAAAACTCTTCTAGTTAAAGACATCGAAGTAACGACTCCTGGCGGTCGTGGCGGCGCTAAAATCTACAAAATGCGTTGTACAGATCTAAACACGGGCGCACGTGTAGATGAGCGTTACAAGTCTGATGACGTTGTTGAAACGGTAGAAATGAACAAACGTGCAGTTGTGTACTCATACGCTGACGGCGATGAGCACATCTTCATGGATAACGAAGACTACTCACAATACACATTCAAGCACAATGAAGTTGAAGACGACATGCTGTTCATCAACGAAGATACACAAGGTATCCACATTATCCTTGTTAACGGTGCTGCAGTGGGTATTGAACTACCATCTTCTGTTGAGCTAGTGATTGAAGAAACTGACCCTTCAATCAAAGGTGCTTCTGCATCTGCTCGTACTAAACCAGCACGCTTCGCTTCAGGTCTTGTCATCCAGGTTCCTGAGTACATTGCAACTGGTGACCGTGTTATCATTAACACAGCTGAACGTAAATACATGAGCCGAGCATAAGCATGTCTGATTTGATTTCTTACGACGACGTCATCGACGCAGCGTACGACATTTTCCTTGAGATGGCTCCAGATAACCTAGAGCCAGCTGACGTGATTCTGTTTACTGCGCAATTTGAAGATCGTGGTGCCGCAGAACTTGTTGAAACCGGTGATGACTGGGTTGAACATGTTGGCTTCGAGATCGACAAAGAAGTATATGCAGAGGTTCGTATCGGCCTAGTAAATGAGGAAAATGACGTTCTTGATGACGTATTTGCTCGTATGCTAATCAGCCGAGACCCTGAACATAAGTTCTGCCATATGCTTTGGAAACGCGATTAACGTTTCTTCATCATGAACAAAGATACCAGCCTAGTGCTGGTATTTTTTTATCTGTTGTTTTCGTCTAGCTGAGATATATGTTTATACAAAGCACCCTGCTCTATATAGGCTTTAGATCCTTTTGTTATGTAACAGATAAGAAAAAGGCTTGCCGAATTGGCAAGCCTTTCTGATGTTTTGCTATCGATTAACGATGCTTGTTGCGTGCGCCTTGGTCACCAGCAGTCTTCTTCGGCTTACGACGAGAAGGGTTGTTGCTGCGACCTTTTGGCGTGTTAACACGCTCTTCATGGCGCTTAACTGCGCGACGAATTTTTTGGCTGCGTGCACGCTCTCGTTTGCGTGACGTATTGTCTTTGTTCAGATCAAGCATGGTTTCTTTCTCTGGACGAAGCTCTACAAGCTCACGCAAGTAGTTTACTTCTTTCAGGTCAAGTTCCATCCAACCGCCACGAGGCAGTTTCTTGTCTAAGAAGATGTCGCCGTAACGAACACGTTTCAGACGGCTAACGGTACACTCTTGCGATTCCCATAGTCGACGAACTTCGCGGTTACGACCTTCGTTGATAACAACGTAAAACGTGTGGTTCATGCCTTCACCACCCGCGTAAACAACATCTTCAAAGCGAGCTAAACCGTCTTCCAGTTCAACACCTTTTACTAGATTACGAACTTTCTGTTCAGTTACTTCACCGAACACACGTACTAGGTATTCACGTTCAACTTGGCGGCTTGGGTGCATTAAGCGGTTCGCCAGTTCACCATCCGTTGTGAAAAGTAGAAGACCAGAAGTGTTCGCATCCAGACGACCAACTGAAATCCAACGAGAGCCACGAATTTTTGGCAGACGATCAAAAACAGTACGACGACCTTCTGGATCGTGACGAGTACACAGTTCACCCTCAGGTTTGTAGTACGCAAGTACACGACAAATCACTTCTTCTTGAATCTTTGCAGAGACAATGTGACCATCGATACGAACTACGCTGCTCTCGTCTTCAAGTCTTTCACCAAGCTTAGCGACTACACCGTTCACGCTAACGCGACCAGATTTAATTAACGATTCAATCTCACGACGAGAACCGTGACCAGCACGTGCTAATACTTTTTGTAACTTTTCGCTCATTTATCTACCTATGTGTCGTCTTCACAGACGTCTAGACCAGGATTGGTCTGTATTTTGCTATTTACCCATTTCAGTGGGATTTTTCGGTCGGACATTATACGTAACTTTCTTAGTTAATGTAAGCTAAATCGGCGCCATTCTCCACACCAAAATTCACTTCAAAAATGACCGAAATATTTGTCCTATTCTGCAACTTTTTTACTACTTAAAGCAGGCATTGCTCAACGAGAATCCCACTAATATCGGTCTTCCTGAACCACTTTAACCACGCGGTACCTGATAAAATTGTCAGGGTTACAACAATAACCACTTGGGGTGTGTTTACTGTTCGTATTGCTAGAAAGCAACGAAGAATAAGCCGTCCCTGTTTGCTGCTAAGTAATACCAATCACCGCAGACAATGAGCGCTCATAGCAAAGCAAGGTCGTGGGTAACAAGACAAAAATTGTCTTTAAGTCATTAGTTCACATCAAAAATAACACTAATGCTATCGTGTACTCTGACTCACTAGGTTCGCTCTGCACTCTCGGTGATTGGCATAAATCAGACAAAAAGGAATAGAACAATGTCTATGCTAAATCTCGACCTAAATTGGATTTTTGGGACATCTCAAGATGACGATATGACAGGCACAAAAGGCTCTGAAACAACCGATATTTTCTTCGGCTTCTGTGGTGATGATAAGTTTGTAGGATACGGAGGTAATGATATTGTCTTCGGTGGCTGGGGAGACGATACCTTGCTTGGTGGCCGAGGTAACGACTTTGTTTCTGGCGGCTTTGGAAACGATTTCCTATCCGGCGGATTAGGAAACGACAAACTCTTTGGTGGCTGTGGCGACGACACAATTTTTGATTATTCAGGCAACAACTACTTGAGTGGTGGCTGGGGTAACGACACACTCGTTGTTGGTGATGGTGAATCAGTACTGAGCGGTGGCTGTGGAGACGACACCTTCGTGCTTACAAACCGCCTGGCTATTGGTGTACCTGATCAGCCAGTATCTTCCAACGATATTGATGTCAAAGCCGACATTGTCGATTTTAATATTTTCCATGACAAACTTGTCTTTGATATGGGCCGAGACACTGATAACGATGGCATTCGAGATACGTTCTTGGATTCAGCGGATGATCTGACTTTATCTTACAATGAATGTGGCTGGGCAGTATTCTCAAGTGATGAATACAATGTTGAAGTGACACTAAACGGTGTGAGCTCTGCATACATCAACTATGCAGAACAAAATGGTATCGACATTTTCGATTTCGCTTAACCTCAATCAGTTAAGTTCAATGAGATATTCGATATGACAACTAAAATAGGAGGCGCGATGCCTCCTATTTTGTTTGGCGGTGGTGTGCGTCTACTATTCGAATGGTGCAGGGTCACCTGATCCCAAACGAACTACAACAGGTTCACCTTCGCTAAAGTCAATTACAGTCGTAGGTTGTTCACCTAGGTAACCGCCATTAAGAATCACATCAACCGCATGTTCTAGTTTATCGCGAATATCCTCTGGATCAGATTCTGTTACGTCACTGCCAGGTAGAATCAACGACGTAGACATCATCGGCTCACCTAATGCTTCCAACAAGTCCAAGGCAATTTGATTGTCTGGGACACGGATACCGATGGTCTTACGTTTTGCATTCATCAAACGACGCGGTACTTCTTTAGTACCTTTGAAGATGAAGGTGTAAGGACCTGGTGTGTTATTTTTCAGCAGTCGGAATGCAGAGTTATCCACTCGCGCATAGAGAGAAAGCTCCGACAAATCACGACACAGTAAAGTAAAGTTATGCTTATCATCCAGACGACGAATCTGACAGATTCGTTCCAGTGCCTGTTTGTTCTCCAACTGACAGCCAAGTGCGTACCCTGAATCAGTAGGGTAAACCACAACGCCGCCGTTACGAATGATTGCTACTGCTTGATTAATCAAGCGAGCCTGTGGGTTTTCTGGGTGAACGTAAAAAAACTGGCTCATTGTAATTCCTCATTATCGAGCCTCTCGGCTCTATATTTTTATGGGTTCTCGACTTCGTATTACTGAGTATTATTCAACGAAGGATCTATTCCCCAATCTTTCCAAACTGGTTCGACGCCAGCAGGCAACCATAGGTTCCTTCCTAGCTCCATCCACGGTGATGGGTAGTGAAAATCACTGCCTTGAGAGGCTAATAGTTTGTATTGTATAGCATAATCAGCCAAGTTGCGCCTTTCTTGTTGCGCTTGCTGTGGCTGTGCAACTTCCATCGCATCACCACCCGCTTCGACAAACGCTGCTAGAAGACGCTTAATCCACTTCGCTGTCAACTTATATCTACCAGGATGCGCTAATACCGCCATTCCACCAGCCGCATGGATAGCATCAACCGCATCCTTCATCGAACACCAATTCGGTGGTACATAACCTGGGTTATTACGCGTTAGGTATTTTTTAAACACCATTTGCATGGTTTTTGCGTAACCATTATCTACCAACCATTTCGCGAAATGCGCTCTTGTCACTGGAGCATCACCGGCGATTTGCCTTACCTCTTCAAGCACACCTACTCGAGTTGCTTTTTGTAGTCGCTCTGCAATTAACTCAGATCGTGTTATGCGATGCTGCTTCTGTTGTTCTATGAGGGCAGATAATTGTTCATTTTCCGGATCGATATTCAGGCCGACAATATGAATATCTTTGTTTTGCCAGACGGTCGATATCTCAATGCCATTGATGATTTTTATCGGCAAATTATTATCTTGAACGTATTGCTTAGCTAACGCCAAACCGTCAACCGTATCATGATCAGTGATCGCCAAAACCTCGATATCAAAACTCAGCGCCCTTTCCACTAAATCTTTAGGTTCTAACCGACCGTCCGATGCAGTGGTGTGACTATGTAAATCAATTCTCATATTTTTATCGTTTTAATGCCGTTTTGGGGTTGACTTTTTACTCTCGCACTAGTTAACTAGTACACAAATACAAAGTACGTAATTTAAGGTTCACCATGTTACAAGAATTTAACCAAAACCAAAAAGCGAAAGTTGCGGTTTGTCTTAATAAGGCAAACTCATCAGATCTTGCTTGGTGGCGCACTTGGACTAGTTCTTGGTGGGCAAACGTATACTTCTAGTTTATAGAACCAAACGTTGTAAAGCCCGCTACTTAAGCGGGCTTTTTTGTTTTGTTGCTCATTTCACATTCAACTGCCTAAACATTAATCGAATATAGCCAACTCTAGATTGGGAGAACGTTTGCTTTATGCGACTATGTACGGCAGGAAGATTTAAACAGCTACAAGGAGGTCTTGTGAACAAGGCCATTGAAATTAAGAAACTTGGACAGCTTGAAGCGCTAACGGCTTCCGTCCCTTATACTCAAGACCCGACTCGCTTGTTCCACACACTATGTGAGAACAAAACTGACAGCCTATTGCTGGAATCTGCTGAGATCGATTCAAAGCAAAATTTAAAATCCCTGCTGATCGTAGATTCAGCGGTTCGCATTGTTTGCTTCGGCCATACCGTTAGCATGCACGCCTTGAGCAATAACGGTAAAAACCTACTGTCTCACCTAAACCAGAACATCCGTGGTGACGTTGAGAGCAAGTTCGATGGCGAAACGCTAACTTTGCAGTTTAACCAGCCATGCGACACGTTAGATGAAGACTCTCGCCTACGTGAAGCCTCTTCTTTCGATGCGCTACGTTTGGTTCAGCATAGTTTTGATATTTCACAGCAAGACAAACACGCAATTTTCCTTGGTGGTCTGTTTGCCTACGACTTAGTCGCAAACTTTGAGCCGCTTGGTAATGCCGAAGCAACAAATCAGTGTCCAGATTACGTTTTCTACGTCGCGGAAACACTACTTGTTGTCGACCATCAAACGGAATCTTGCCAGCTTCAAGCGACGTTGTTTGTTGATGGTTCAGAGAAAACAGCGTTAGAGACTCGTATTGCAGAAATTAGCGCCCAGTGTGCAGCGCCAAAACTGTTGCCGAGTGCAGAGCAAATAACAGATGTAACGGTAGAACCTAGCGTGTCTGATGCAGACTTCTGCCAAACCGTTCGCGACTTAAAAGAGTTCGTAGTGAAAGGCGATGTATTCCAAGTTGTACCGTCTCGTAGATTCACTCTACCTTGTCCTTCTCCACTGGCGGCTTACAAAGAACTGAAACAAAGTAACCCAAGCCCTTACATGTTCTACATGCAAGATGAGCTGTTCACTCTGTTTGGCGCATCACCTGAAAGCGCGCTTAAGTATGAAACCGATACCAACCAAATTGAAATCTACCCAATTGCAGGCACACGTCGCCGCGGTAAGCGCCCGAATGGAGAGATCGATTTCGACCTAGATAGCCGCATCGAACTTGAACTACGCACCGACATGAAAGAAAACGCAGAACACATGATGTTGGTTGACTTGGCACGTAACGACGTCGCTCGTATTGCTCAAGCTGGCACTCGCCACGTAGCAGACCTTCTAAAAGTCGACCGTTACAGCCACGTGATGCACTTGGTATCACGCGTGGTTGGTCAACTGCGTGAAGACCTAGACGCGCTGCACGCATACCAAGCTTGTATGAACATGGGCACGCTCACTGGTGCACCAAAGATTCGCGCAATGCAGTTGATTCGCGATGTGGAAGGCGCACGTCGCGGTAGCTACGGCGGTGCGGTTGGTTACCTAACTGGTGAAGGCACACTCGACACGTGTATCGTCATTCGCTCAGCTTACGTAGAAAACGGCATTGCTCAAGTTCAAGCTGGTGCAGGCGTGGTGTTCGACTCTGATCCGCAAGCGGAAGCAGACGAAACGCGCGGCAAAGCACAAGCGGTAATCTCTGCTATCCAAGCAGCGCATAAGTCACAATAAGGAATAGGGTTCAGAGATGGCTAATATCATTTTTATCGACAACTTTGACTCGTTCACCTACAACCTTGTGGATCAATTCCGCTCGCTAGGTCACTCAGTCAAGATTTACCGAAACAACATTCCAGCAGAAACCATTGAACAAGCGATAAACGAGCTTGAAAACCCGGTGGTTCTGCTATCGCCAGGTCCTGGCGCACCGTCAGAGGCAGGCTCAATGCCGGAGCTTATCCAACGCATGAAAGGCAAAGTGCCGATGATCGGAATTTGTCTTGGTCACCAAGCGATTGTTGAAGCATACGGCGGCACCGTTGCTGGCGCGGGCGAAATCATTCACGGTAAGGTATCTATGATGGAGCACCAAAACCATGCGATTTACCAAAACCTACCATCACCACTTGCAATTGCACGTTACCACTCGCTGGTTGCGACCAAGGTTCCTGAGAGCCTAACCATCACAGCAGAAGTGGATGACTTGGTAATGTCTGTTGTACATGAAGAAGATAAAGTTTGCGGGTTCCAGTTCCACCCGGAATCTATTATGACGACCTACGGAGCAACACTGTTGGCCAATGCCATTGAATGGGCACTTGAAGAACAAACTTCAGCGACCCCACTCACTGCTTAAAAAGCACTTGGCACATAAGAAATTTAGGAGAGGAAATATGGAAGCAATCATCAACCCTATTATTACCAAACTGTACGAGCAAGAATCGCTTACTCAGGAAGAGAGCCAACAGCTATTCGACATCATTATCCGTGGTGAACTAGATCCAATTTTGATGGCGTCAGCGCTGACTGCACTAAAAATCAAAGGCGAAACGCCAGACGAAATTGCAGGCGCGGCAAAAGCACTGCTGGCAAACGCAAACCCATTCCCTCGTCCAGATTATGATTTCGCGGATATCGTAGGTACTGGCGGCGACGGTCACAACACCATCAACATTTCAACCACTGCGGCGTTTGTTGCTGCAGCATGTGGTCTAAAAGTAGCGAAACACGGTAACCGCAGCGTTTCAAGCAAATCGGGTTCTTCTGACCTTCTTGATTCATTTGGTATCAACCTAGCTATGAGCGCAGAAGATACGCGCAAAGCGGTAGACGATATCGGTGTTGCTTTCCTATTTGCACCTCAATACCACGGTGGTGTGCGCCATGCGATGCCAGTGCGTCAAACCATGAAAACACGCACCATCTTTAACATTCTTGGCCCACTGATTAACCCTGCTCGTCCTAACATCGAATTGATGGGCGTTTACAGTGAAGAACTGGTTCGTCCTATCGCAGAAACCATGCTACAAATGGGTATGAAGCGCGCCGCTGTAGTACACGGCAGTGGTTTGGACGAAGTAGCAATTCACGGTGAAACAACCGTTGCCGAAATCAAAGACGGTAAGATCACAGAATACAAATTAACGCCTGCAGACTTCGGTCTAGAAGCGCACCCACTAGAAGCAATCAAAGGTGGCGATCCTGAAGAAAACAAAGCGATCATTACCAATATTCTGACGGGTAAAGGTACAGACGCACAATTGGGCGCAGTGGCAGTAAACGTTGCTCTGCTAATGCGTCTATTCGGCCACGAAGATTTAAAAGCCAACACGCAACAAGCGATTGAGGCAATGAATTCAGGCAAGGCGTACCAATTGGTACAACAACTTGCCGCACACGCTTAAGGAATTGAAGAAGATGACTGACTTCAACACTCAGCAAGCTGACAACCTGTCTGAACACGTTTCTAAGAAAGAAGCAGAAATGGCAGAAGTACTGGCGAAAATTGTCCGCGACAAATATCAGTGGGTAGCAGACCGTAAGGTGTCTCAACCGCTAAGCACATTTCAGTCTGATTTGCTTCCATCGGACCGCAGCTTCTACGATGCTCTGAGTGGCGAAAAGACGGCCTTCATCACCGAATGTAAGAAGGCATCTCCTTCTAAAGGTTTGATTCGTGATCACTTCGACTTGGATTACATTGCATCGGTTTACAACAACCATGCTGATGCGATTTCAGTCCTAACAGACGAGAAGTACTTCCAAGGTAACTTTGACTTTCTTCCTCAAGTGCGTGGTCAAGTCAAACAACCGGTTCTGTGCAAAGACTTCATGGTAGATACCTACCAAGTTTACCTAGCGCGTCATTACAGTGCTGATGCCGTGCTATTGATGCTTTCTGTCTTGAATGACGAAGAGTACAAAGCGCTAGAAGAAGTAGCGCACAGCCTGAACATGGGTATCTTGACCGAAGTCAGCAACGAAGAAGAGCTTCATCGTGCAGTTAAGCTAGGCGCACGCGTTATCGGCATTAATAACCGTAACCTTCGCGACCTAAGTACTGATTTGAATCGTACTAAAGAACTGGCACCGACAATTCGCGAACTGGCTCCTAACGCAACAGTAATCTCAGAATCTGGCATTTATACCCATCAACAAGTTCGTGATTTAGCGGAATACGCAGACGGCTTCTTGATTGGTAGTTCACTGATGGCGGAAGACAACCTAGAGCTTGCAGTACGCAAAGTGACGCTGGGCGAAAATAAAGTCTGTGGCTTAACGCACCCAGATGACGCAGCGAAAGCGTACCAAGCTGGTGCGGTATTTGGTGGTCTGATTTTTGTCGAGAATTCGAAGCGTGCGGTCGACCTTGAAGGTGCGCGCTTAACCATGAGCGGTGCTCCACTTAACTACGTAGGCGTGTTCCAAAATCACGATATCGATTTTGTTGCTTCTGTCGTGACCTCTTTGGGTTTAAAAGCGGTGCAACTGCACGGTCAAGAAGACCAAGCTTACGTTAATCAGCTAAAAGCAGAGCTACCAGCATGTGTTGAAATCTGGAAAGCTTACGGTGTGACAGATGCGAAGCCAGAACTGCTTTCGGACAACATTGACCGTCACCTATTAGATGCGCAAGTTGGCACTCAAACAGGTGGAACCGGACAAGTGTTCGACTGGTCACTGATCGGCGACCCAAGTCAAATTATGCTAGCGGGCGGACTGTCGCCAGAAAATGCTCAACAAGCAGCGACACTAGGTTGCTTGGGATTAGATTTAAACTCTGGTGTAGAAAGCGCACCAGGCAAAAAAGATTCACAGAAGTTGCTTGCGGCATTCAGCGCCATTCGCAACTACTAAAGCTGGATATCAGCTAAAAAATTTAAAGCTATTCGTAGCGAAAAATACGAGAAGGAATATAACGATGGCAAAACTGAATGCCTACTTTGGCGAATACGGCGGTCAGTACGTTCCGCAAATTCTAGTTCCAGCACTGGAGCAACTAGAGCAAGCGTTTATCGACGCGCAAGAAGATCCAGAATTCCGCAGCGAATTCATGACGCTTCTCCAAGAGTATGCGGGCCGTCCAACGGCTTTGACTCTAACTCGTAACCTAACCAAAGGTACGAAAACCAAACTGTACCTAAAACGTGAAGACCTACTTCACGGTGGCGCGCACAAGACCAACCAAGTGTTAGGTCAAGCGCTACTTGCAAAACGCATGGGTAAAAACGAAATCATCGCAGAAACAGGCGCAGGCCAACACGGTGTAGCAACTGCACTAGCGTGTGCGCTGCTTGGCCTTAAGTGTCGCGTTTACATGGGTGCAAAAGACGTTGAGCGTCAAAGCCCGAACGTATTCCGTATGAAGCTAATGGGCGCAGAAGTTATTCCTGTCCACTCGGGTTCAGCAACGCTTAAAGACGCATGTAACGAAGCGCTACGCGACTGGTCTGCAACTTATGAAGACGCGCACTACCTACTAGGTACAGCGGCAGGTCCTCACCCATTCCCAACCATCGTGCGTGACTTCCAACGCATGATTGGTGAAGAAACGAAGAATCAGATTTTGGCACGTGAAGGCCGTCTTCCTGATGCGGTTATCGCATGTGTGGGCGGTGGTTCAAACGCTATCGGCATGTTTGCTGACTTCATCGAAGAAGAAAGCGTTCGCCTAATTGGTGTTGAGCCAGCAGGTAAAGGTATCGATACTGACCAGCACGGTGCACCACTTAAGCATGGTAAAACAGGCATCTTCTTCGGTATGAAAGCGCCATTGATGCAAGATCCAAACGGCCAAGTTGAAGAGTCTTACTCAGTATCTGCTGGTCTTGATTTCCCTTCAGTTGGTCCACAACACGCCCACCTAAACGCAATCGGCCGTGCTGAATACGACAACGTAACAGATGATGAGGCGCTAGAAGCATTCCAAGAGATTGCGCGTCACGAAGGTATCATCCCTGCTCTAGAATCTTCTCACGCACTGGCTCATGCACTGCGTATGGCTCGTGAGAACCCAGAAAAAGAGCAATTGTTGGTTGTTAACCTATCTGGTCGTGGTGATAAAGATATCTTCACTGTGCATGCCATCCTAGAAGAAAAAGGAGCAATCTAATGAGCCGTTATGAAAAGATGTTTGAGCGCCTAAACGAAAAGAACCAAGGCGCGTTTGTACCGTTCGTAACGGTTTGCGATCCAAACGCAGAGCAGTCTTACAAAATCATGGAAACACTGGTTGAGTCTGGCGCAGATGCCCTTGAACTTGGTATTCCATTTTCAGATCCGCTAGCCGATGGCCCAACCATCCAAGGCGCTAACATTCGCGCGTTAGATTCAGGTGCAACACCAGATATCTGCTTCGAGCAAATCGGTAAGATCCGAGCTAAGTACCCAGAGTTGCCTATTGGCCTTCTGATGTACGCGAACCTTGTTTACTCTCGTGGTATCGAGAACTTCTATGAGCGTTGTGCAAAAGCAGGCATCGATTCTGTTTTGATTGCAGACGTACCAACTAATGAAAGTGCTGAATTTGTTGCTGCTGCAGAAAAGTTTGGTATTCACCCAATCTTCATCGCACCACCAACGGCAAGTGATGAAACACTGAAGCAAGTATCAGAGTTAGGTGGCGGCTACACTTACCTACTATCTCGTGCAGGCGTTACTGGCGCAGAAACCAAAGCAAACATGCCTGTAGGTCATATGCTGGATAGACTGAACCAATTTGATGCGCCACCAGCACTACTTGGTTTTGGCATCTCAGAGCCAGCACAGGTGAAACAAGCACTAGAATCTGGTGCGGCGGGGGCTATTTCCGGTTCGGCTGTCGTGAAGATCATTGAAGCGAACGTTGAGCAGCCACAAATTATGCTCGACAAGCTAGGTGAATTCGTTTCTGCAATGAAAGCTGCCACTCAAAAATAATTTCAGTTTGATATGACACAACAACGCCCGCTTAACATTATGTTTAGTGGGCGTTTTCTTACTATCGCGTTTATACCACGTCATTTTTTGTTCAACGCCCGCACTTTCCAAATCTATCTCAAGCAGAGCACTCAAAGAGTGTTAAGCTTGGGTAACTTAACTAACTCAATAAAGCAATGTGCAGTAAGGTTGCTACATGGAAGAAGTCAAAACACTGCTAGCCAAATGTCCTGTACTATCAGGGCTGCCAGATAAAGGGCTTAGTGAAGCAGCGCAAATGACTAAGGTTCGCTGCTTCGACGAAAAAGCACTGATTTGCAATAAAGGTGCGCTTCAATCTTCTCTTATGGTCATAGCTCAAGGTGCAGTGAGAGTGAACTCAATTAGTTCAAAAGGCAAAGAAGTCACACTGATGATTTTCGAAGCTGGTGGTTGGTTTGGAGACAATGTTTTTTCTCCCGGCATGCCTCGTATTTTTGGTGCGACCGCTCATTCTGACGTGACTGTAATGGAGCTTCCTGGAGATAAATTTCGCCAATTACTCGCCAAATACCCTCAAAGTTACCCCACTATACTCGACTTACTTAGCCGCCGCTTGTGGTCTGCTATTTCTGTTATCGAAGATGACGCGATTAGAGGAATTGAAGAACGAGTCGCCAAAAGGTTGCTGCTGCTTGCTGAATACCAACTTAATCAAGCGATCGATACTCGACCATGCGTTGTCAGGGTAACAAGAGAACATATCGCTAACATGATGGGGCTAACTCGTCAGAGCGTACACAAGATACTAAAACGATTAGAAAGTATCGGGATGCTAGAGCTAAACTATGGCTCAGTAACCATTACCAATCCGAAACGCTTAGAAGAATACTTTAAAGAACTCGAGCAATAGATCCATTCAGCAAACGGTAAGTATTGTCTGACGATAGCTAAAAAACTTATGCATCTAATTGGTCAAGAGCACAACACCATTTGCGCTTAGGCAAGTGGCGCTGTGACACAAAAACCATTGAATTGACTAAGCTATATTCAATTCAGATTTCAACTCACGTTTCAAAATCTTTCCTGTCGCACTCATCGGGAGGTGTTCACGAATTTCGACATAACGAGGATATTTAAACGAGGCTAATTGCTCTTTACCCCACTTTTGTAATGAATCGGCGTCAATGTATTCTTTTGGTTTAAGTACAACGTAAGCTTTTATCTCTTCGCCATACTCTTCATTTGGAATCCCTATCACCGCGACCATTGAAACTGCAGGATGAGTCATGAAAACTTCTTCAATTTCTCTGGGATAAACATTAAATCCACCTCGAATGATCAGATCTTTCATTCTATCGACAATAAATAAATTACCTGAACTGTCAAAGCGGCCCACATCACCAGTATGGAACCAACCATTTTGTAGCGCAGATTCAGTAACTTCTGGACGGTCAAGATATCCCTTCATAACATTATGACCACGCACAACAATCTCACCTTCTTCGCCTATCGGTAGTGCATTGCCTTCAATGTCGATAACTCTTACTTCGACGCCTTGAACCGGTTGACCTACCGAGCCTGGTATACGCTCCTGATCTAAATGATTAAAACATGCAATAGGACTTGTCTCCGACAACCCGTATCCTTCTAAGATCGGCACATTAAATGTTTCTTCAAAGGTTCGAAAGATTTCGGTTGGCAATGACGCACCACCGCTTACTGCAACACGCAATGACGAGGTATCAAATTGATCCTGCACATGAAGCAGACCGATGTACATCGTTGGCACACCAGCAAATATCGTCACCCTATGTTTTTCCACCAGCTCAAGAACATGTTTAGGCTCAAACCTAGGCACTAACACCAATGTTGCCCCGCCCAAAACACTAGCATTTAAGTGGACGGTTTGACCAAATGTATGAAATAAAGGCAAAGTTACTAAGTGAATATCATCGGCCTGGCTGCCCATAATATTTTGTGCCACCAGAGCGTTCATTATGATGTTCTGCTGAGTCAGCTCAGCGCCTTTTGGTAAGCCTGTCGTGCCTGATGTATACAAAATCACACAAGTATCATCCGCATTACGCGGTATATAATCCGGCAACGGTTGGACATCGGCTATAAACGCATTGAGAGTTATTACACCATTCCAATAGCTTTCATCTTGAGATTGAGTCAATACGACTATGCCTTCGCATGTATCGACTTGTTCAAAGGCTTTGACACCCTCTTTTGCCATTGGCAGTTCTTTCGTCCCTTCAAAGCAGAAATAAAACTTCGCTTTTGAATCTTCTAAGTGATACTTAATTTCTCGCGCTTTCAAAAGCACATTTAATGGGACTGCAACCGCGCCAGCTTTTTGTATTGCATAATAAACAAACGCGAAAAAAGGAATGTTTGGGCATGAAATCGCAACGCGGTCACCTGGCTTTACGCCTTTATTGATTAAAGACGCTGCGATCTTGCCGGCGATCGCATCAAACTGCGCATAATTTATCTTTTCAGTGCCACATATCAACGCCGTTTTATCTGGTTTACTCGCAGCATTTCTTTGTAACGCAGCAGCAAGATTCATCATAGTCTCTTCACCTCTTACTTGTCTTTCTCGTCTAATCAGCTCAGGAGCATTAACTAAGCAAGTTATCTCTAACACTGGATCGTCAGCATTTGAGTCTCACCAGTCATTGGCATTTAACATTATGTTTACAACGCAATTAGAACCAAGAATGTAAAGCAATTAACATTTCAGAAGGCAAATTAATAAAAGTGTGAGCTTGAAAGAGATGAATTGTTATAAATATCAACCCAAGTCACTAAAAATTCTGACTGCAATAGCAAATACAAAAGCGGTTAAAATTAACAAAAAGAAAACAAATAAGAAAAATAAACCTGAACAATCCCAAGCGCGACCCTTATAAGAAAAATCAATAGCAAACGTTTGCTATTGAGCAAAACTTTATCGTTCGTCAATAAAATATCGATTAATCCATCAATAATACCTTGCTGCATATTGCCAATTGTAAACGATAAGTGTAAAAAGCAAGGCGAGATAATTATCCGTAAATCCATTTATGGTTAGTGGGTAATTTTAGGATTTTACATTTTATTAGCACAGAGGTTATGGAAGTGTTAAAAGAAAAGAGTTTGCTAAACAACATTGGCGTACAAGTCGTAATCGCCATGATCGTGGGCACAGCCGTTGGTGCCATGATGGGTCATGATGCGACAGTGTTCGCTCCTTTAGGTGCTATCTTTATCAACTTAATCAAAATGTTGGTTATTCCTTTGGTCGCTGTAGCCTTGATTTCTGGCGCCGCTGGTCTTGGGAACAGCCAGTCAGCAGGTAAAGTTGGCATCGTCACTCTAGGTTATTTTGGTTTAACATCCGCCCTAGCCGTTGCACTTGCACTATTTATGGGTGAAGTATTCCAACCAGGCATGGGTATCGACGTCTCTAGCGTTGAAGGCATGTTCTCAGCAGAATACGCTTCAAAAGGTGAACTACCTACTTTCTGGGCAACCATCACTGGTATGATCCCAACCAACGTTTTCCAATCACTAAATGAAGCAAACATCCTACAGATCCTCGTTTTCTGTATGTTCTTTGGTATTGCGATTTCTAAGCAAGCAAAAGAACGTCGTGAACCAATCATCAATGGTGTTAACTGCATCGTTGACGCAATGGTTTGGATGATCAACAAAGTAATGATCATTGCACCTATCGGTGTATTTGGTCTGATGGCAGAAGCAGTCGGTACGTTTGGTTTTGGTGCGCTAATGGTGGTATTCAAACTGTTCGTTGTTTACGTTGCTGCCATCCTAATCTTCGGTTTCGTTGTTTACCCAGCAATGGTGCATGTTTTCACGAAGACATCTGCGAAGAAATTCCTGTCTTCAATGAAGAAACCGCAAGCAGTTGCGCTTTCAACAGCGTCTTCTATGGCAACACTGCCTGTCACAATGGACACCTGTGAAAAAGAGCTGGGCGTAAAAAATTCAACTGCATCATTTGTTCTGCCTCTAGGCGCAACGATCAACATGTCAGGTAATGCGATTTACTATGGCTTGGTTGCTATCTTCTTTGCTCAACTGTTCAATATCGATCTAGGCATGGGCGCTTACATTGCAATTATCGTAACGTCTACATTGGGTGCGGTTGGTCAAGCGGGTGTTCCTGGCCCTTCTTTCCTAGTGGTTGCCGTGCTTCTTGCCGCTGGCATACCAATTGAAGGTCTACCGCTGCTATTCGCTCTTGACCGTATTTTCGATATGATTCGTACAGCACTGAACATCACAGGTGATGCTGCATGTGCAGTTATCGTTGATGCGCTAATTGAAGAAGAAACGGCAGAAGCTGAGCTAAAAAAGCAAGAAGCCTAACCCTTTCTTGAATAGACCCAAAACCGCTCATAATGAGCGGTTTTTTTGTCTTTTCTTGCATTACGTAACTATACAAATAGAAACCGATGGCATAAATTTTTCAAAATGATATAAACCATTACAAAATATAACAAAACGTTAGAACTAGGTTATATCATGAGTCTTGAGCAATCTTTGGAATATCTCACCAAAACAAATTTGCCGATCGAATCAAAGCAGCAGGCACTGATTGACTTAGTTATTCTTACCCTAACGAAACAAAAACGAGATGCTCTTTTTCAACAGGTTGCTCTGTATCGAATAAAACTGCTTAAATCTCTCTTTCCTAAACACGCATCAAAAAGTCTTTCTGCACTATTTGAGTTAATGGATTATCGAGATTTAGTGCAACAATATCCGACAGGTTTCTCCGAAGAGATTCGTTTACTTGAACAACTTGCCGCAGATTGTTACCCGCATTGGATGGTTTTCTGGTGTCAATGCGAGATCGAAGCAATCAAGCAAAAATATCCTTCAAACGAAGCTGCGATTCCTACTCCGCTTCCGTTTGACGACCACAGCTATACTAGCGTGTTAATTGAAGATATCGCAGATTGCGATCTTGAGGTAATGCTGCCAAATCATGCAGCGTTAATGCCGATTTCCGAAGCGATCACACTGAGTAATCTTGAGCTTTTCGTCCAAACTGAACAATGGTTTGAAATCTTGCCTCTTTTATCACTCTCGCAAAAAGGGCAGCACTTTGCGCTCTTGCTCAAATCGTCATCTTCACCAATCATGGTCTCCTCCGCTTTAGTGCAAAGCTGGCATCAACGAAATAACTGGCTCAGTTACTCACCACAGTTTAGTAACGAACAATGGCAGTTTTGCTTTCCTAATCATGGGTACAGTGTTCTCAATCAACTGGGTATTTTGGAGTGTCGTGCTCTAACTCATGAGCACACTCTTATTGGGTTTGATGCTCAGTTTCAATCTCACGTAAAGAACAGTGAAGCGGTTTGCGAAGTACTGCGTCTTACGGTGGGAGGCAACATTCAACAAAAGCTGTATTTTTTGTATCTGGCGCAAAAAACTATGATGAGCGAGCTCTATAAAGCAGGCTATAAGCTCGGCTTTACCATTATTGAGCAAGTGTTTATGTTAAATTTCTATCAATCTATTGATTTAAGTGCCTACTTTCACTCAGGATACCGCGACATTAACGGTGACGGTACCAAGACATACCGCGGTTTCTGGAATTTAGGTATGATGGTTGAAGCATTTCAAGACATACAATTTCGCGACTACAAACATTGCGTACGAACAAAAAGAATGGATAAAAAGGTGAATGAGCATGCTTGATGTTCATTTGCACGGTCTCTTTTACCCAAAAGCAATGGCATTGTACGCGACTGTACTAATAGTATTCGCTTGGTTACTGTATTACTGCTATCGCCTAAAACAGAAGAGTGAATCAATCTTAGGCTCGCATCACGCGCCTTACATCGCTTATTCCAGCTGTATCATTGTTTGGATAAGCAGCAACGCCTATTTCCATACCGATTTATTGCCAGAATTAGGCTCTGTTGGTGGCATTTTTATGGCTAAGTTAGCGAACTTAGCGTCTTTTTTCGCCTTTGCGTTTGCATTCTATTTTTCTTGCCAGTTAACCGCAGATGTAAAAAAAGCAGCGGTCAAAGTCTGGCAAAAAGTCGTCTTTGTCGCACTAGCAACGTATTCACTGTACATCAACTTAGTGCCGAATCTTACTGTCGAAAATGTCACCATTAGTGGTCCAAGCCAGTTCGTCATTGAATTTGGCCCACATACCTCATATTTTTTCATTAGTTTGCTAGCTTTCGTGGTACTAACGCTGCTTAACTTGATTGCCATGCGCGCTAACAGCAGCAAGCTCACGCTAGCAAAAAGCAACTATATGATCGCTGGCATTTTGGTATTCATGTTATCTACGGCAGTGATACACCTTGGAATGACGTATTTCCTTGGCGACTTCTCCCTAACTTGGTTACCACCAGCACTTTCAATCAGCGAAATGTTGTTTGTGGGCTATGCCCTACTTACCTCTCGCTTCTACAGCGCTAAATATCTCACGTACTTAACGGTAAGCGCGCTCTTAGTCTGCGCCATTTTTGTTCTGCCGCTAGGGGCGATATTTATTCCTATCTCTGAAGATAACCAATGGCTTGTTGCGGTACCTTTATGTGCGCTTATCGGTATCACTTGGCACTTGCTTTTTAAGCGAGTCAGTCGTTTCGCTTCGTATTTTATTTATGGGAAACGACACACTCCCGTTCAGCAAATCCTTGGGTTAGAGGAAGAGTTTAAACGCTCAATAGATGATGCTATGCGTCAGTTGGCATCGTTACTTAACATACCAAACAACAAGCTACAGCTAGTCACTAGCAATTACACAGAAACGTTTTACGAAGAGTACCTGCCGTCAAGCAAGTCAGTTCTCGTGCTTGATGAGTTGTCTGAAGAAATTGATTATGCCTCCTCTTCTAAAGGGTCGATGAGAAAGCTCTACGAGCGCATGCGCTCAAGCAATACTGCGCTCGTTATGCCTCTCTTCGGTCGTGGAAAATCTGTTACTCACTTGCTGATTTCTTCACATAAAATAGATAATAAGCTGTTTTCTAATGAAGAAATCTCAGCTCTGCAAACGTTATTAGTTCGCATCCAGAGCACCATTGAAGCCGATAGAAAGGTACGCCAAAGCCGTGCGCTGGCTAACTCCATTGCACATGAAATGCGTAACCCTCTCGCTCAAGTACAATTACAATTTGAAGCTTTAAAACAGCATATAGAGTCAAACGCCTCACTGGATACGCTAAAAAGAGAAATTGATAAAGGTGAAGCCGCTATACAACGCGGTCGACAACTTATCGATATTATTTTACGAGAAGTTAGCGACAGCTCACCAGAGCATGAGCCTTTAGCTCTCACTTCCATACATAAAGCCATCGACCAAGCAGTAAGCCGTTATGGGTTTGAAAACGATCAAATAATAGAGAGAATTAACCTGCCACAGGCACACGATTTTGTCGCGAAGTTAAATGAGACCCTGTTTAACTTTGTCATTTTCAATTTGATTCGTAACGCTATCTACTATTTTGATTCTTATCCCGACAGTCAAATTGAGATTCGTACCCAGACGGGGGCTTACGAAAACATTCTGATCTTCCGAGATAGTGGGCCAGGTATAGATAGCAGTATCTTACACAAGATATTTGATGACTTTTTCTCGTATCAAAAAAGCGGAGGCAGTGGCTTAGGTTTGGGCTATTGCCAACGTGTTATGCGCTCCTTCGGAGGACGAATAGAGTGCCAGTCTGAATTGAACGAGTTCACAGAATTCTACTTGTATTTCCCAGTCGTACCAAACGCACCAAAACCAGAGACATTGAGAGCACCGGACTTTGATAGCTGGAAAGCAACTCCATCACATTCTGAAAATCATTCAGCTCAACACGTACAAATATGTAACGATGCACCAACAGTGCTCATTGTTGATGACAAAGAGGTGCAACGCACCTTGGTACAGATGTATTTGAAAAGACTGGGAGTCAACAGCTTACAAGCAAATAATGGAGCCTCTGCGGTAGAACTATTCCACTCTCACAAGATTGATCTCGTTCTTATGGATGTCCAAATGCCGGTAATGAATGGATTTGACGCAAGCCAACGGATTAAGCAAATCACATCCTCCGTTCCAATCATTGCCTTATCTGGTGAGTCTGGAGCTAGAGAGTTGGAGCTAATTTCGAAACTCATGGATGACAGACTCGAAAAGCCCACCACGTTAAATGCACTTCAAGTCGTCATCCAAAGATGGTTACAGAACGAGAATTTTGCACCTTCCAACACTTTTTAATCTGCAAATATAGAATTGGCACTAGATGTGCATTATTGGAGTAAATCGAATTATCCAGAAGGTCAAGCAGGCTGCAAAAGAGTAGCGTATGAGCTTGATAAGGAGATCGCCATGTTACTTCATCGACATACATACTACGGCTTGATTCATCATGGAATCAAAACACTGTTACTTGATCGCTTAGGCCACTATACAGAAGAAGAGTATCATCAATATCTGAGCCTGATGACAGGTAAATCCACTTGCTTCACGATGTCTCTCGAAGAGCTAGAAGCAACGGTCGATAACTTACTACGGGAAGGCTATTTAGAAGATGTAAAAACGCTTATTTCCCAATATCAACGTGTGGCTTAAGGTTTAAAACTCTCAACTCTATTGCCGCTTCACGCGGCAATTTTTATTCCTTCCATATGCTGTTTCGACATGGAAGAATCTTGCGGTCTATACGATATACTAAGCGTTACTATTCTTACCTTAACTTCCTCAGTATTCACATCTTGTCAGATTCCGTTAGACTGTCTTCAATTCAATAATTAGGTAGATTTTGCCATCATGAAGCAGATCCTAGACTTTATACCACTCATCATTTTCTTCGCTTTATACAAGCTGTACGACATCTACGTGGCGACAGGTGCACTGATCGTAGCAACAGCCATTCAGCTTGTCGTCACCTACGCGCTGTATAAGAAAGTCGAAAAGATGCAACTAATAACATTTGTTATCGTCACTATCTTCGGCGGCATGACCCTTTTCTTCCACGACGACAATTTTATAAAGTGGAAAGTCACCATCATTTACGCGATTCTGGCGATTGGCTTAGCAGTGAGCCACTCATTGGGAAAATCAGCCATCAAAGGTATGCTAGGCAAGGAAATTACGTTACCTGACGCTGTTTGGGCAAAGATTAACTGGGCTTGGGTTGGCTTCTTCTCATTCTTCGCTGGCCTAAATATTTATATTGCTTACGAATTGCCGTTGGATGTTTGGGTTAACTTCAAAGTATTTGGAATGTTGATCGCGACATTTGCCTACATGATTGTGACTGGCTTTTACATTTATAAATACATGCCAAAAGAACAAAAAAATAACTCATCCGATGTGTCCACTGATGATTAAAAACTCAGTTTTGCTATAATCCGCGACTTCACAGCGACCTTTGGGTCGCTGTTTTGCTCCATGTATCAGTAAACCGCTCAAACAACGTACCGTTTTCAGACCATTCTTGCTGCTGTAAACCAACTTTCTCTGGTCCGGTATCTGCGGTTTTTTAAGGACCTTTGGTTCTAGGTATTTACTATGTTGGCGCTTAGTTTGAGCGCCTTTAAGATTTAGGATGTCACAATGAGTCAAGAAATTAGCTCTCCGAAAGGTCAAATGCTGCTTCGTACCCTTGCAATGCCTGCAGATACAAACGCCAATGGCGATATTTTTGGCGGTTGGATAATGTCTCAGCTCGACTTAGCGGGCGCGATTCTGGCAAAAGAGATCTCTTGTGGTCGCGTTGTCACCGTTTCGGTATCAAGCATTACGTTCAAAAAACCTGTTGGTGTGGGCGATGTCGTATGCTGCTACGGCGAATGCACTAAGATCGGCCGCACATCCATGAGTGTCGATTTGGAAGTATGGGTCAAACCCGTCAAAGCTCACGGTGTTGGCGAACGCTTCATGGTTTGTGATGCGACCTTCAACTACGTAGCCATTGACAGTGAAGGTAAACCACGTCCGGTTCAGAATTAGTCAACCTACAACGCTAACAGTTAGAAAGGATCTCACATTTTCTGTTGTTCACTTGTGAGAGACACAAAAAAGGCGTTAAATTAACACTTTACCCTACCAATTAAGGAACTATGCTATGTGGTATGTCATCTTTTCACAGGACGTTGAGAACTCGTTGGAAAAACGCATGAGCGTTCGCCCACAACACTTGGATCGCTTACAAAAGCTACAAGACGAAGGTCGCCTTCTTACAGCTGGTCCGATGCCTGCGATAGATTCTGACAATCCTGGTGAAGCTGGATTTACGGGCTCAACTGTCATCGCTGAATTCGCCTCTCTAGAGGATGCTAAAGCGTGGGCAGAAGCCGATCCTTACGTAGCGGCTGGTGTTTACGATCATGTAATCGTGAAACCGTTCAAAAAAGTGTTTTAATTTATGAAAAAATTACTGTGTCTTTTCTTGGTATTTGGTGCTCTGGCTGGCTGCTCATCAACCGATGATAAGCAGCGCCAACTTAAGCTTATGGCATCAAACCGAGCAGGAGTCTTGTCAGCGGGTCTCCCTTTAGAGTACGGTCCACTGCAAATAATGCGTGTCTCATCCAACAAAAATGTTGTAGAGATGATGATGATTTATAACGATGGCGCCCTCGGTGCAAAGCCGTTAAATCAAGTACTGAATACCAGTATCTATACCTACTGCAGCAACCCAGAAGTTCGCAAGCAAATTGATATGGGCTTGATGTATCGTATTAAAGTACGTAATTCTCGCGGTCAGTTGATGGCAGATGAGTTGGTTTCCGCACAGACTTGTACTCAGGTGAAGTAGCTACAGTAATTTTTGTTGCTTTCGGCATGAGACGATGATTCGCTATTATTGGATAATCTGAAAACGAAAGTTAACAATTAAGAATAGAAAAACGGAGACCACAGTCTCCGTTTTTATTTGCTGTAACGACGTGTTACGCCAGCTCAGCACGGAGCTTCTTCGCCGCTGAAACCAGATTTGCCAATGCGGCTTCTGTCTCCTTCCAGTTTCGTGTTTTCAGACCACAATCTGGGTTTACCCACAAACGTTGAGCCGGAATTTTTTCTGCCGCTTTCTTGATTAAACCTTCAATCCATTCTTCCGTAGGAATGTTTGGTGAGTGAATGTCATAAACACCAGGGCCAATTTCGTTCGGGTAATTGAACTCTTCAAATGCTTTCAGCAACTCCATATTCGAGCGAGATGTTTCAATGGTAATGACGTCCGCATCGAGTGCCGCAACCGAATCAATGATTTCATTGAACTCGCTGTAACACATATGAGTGTGAATCTGAGTTTCTGGTTTTGCACTTGCCGCAGAGACCTTAAACGCATTTACGGCCCATTCTAAGTACGCTTTGTGATCGCGTTTTTTGAGTGGTAAACCTTCTCGAATGGCTGGCTCATCAATTTGAATGATATTGATGCCTGCATCTTGCAGGTCAGACACCTCATCACGCAGTGCCAAAGCAAGTTGCTGCGCAATTTCTTGACGTGTGATGTCTTCACGTGGGAACGTCCAACACAAAATCGTAACTGGTCCAGTCAACATGCCTTTCATCTGTTTGCTGGTTAGCGACTGGGCGTACGTCGACCATTCAACCGTGATCGGTTTTTCACGTTCAATGTCAGCAACTACAATGGCAGGTTTCACACAGCGAGAGCCATAACTCTGTACCCAACCAAATTTGGTCGTTTGAAAACCCGCCAAGTTCTCAGCGAAGTATTCCACCATGTCGTTACGCTCTGCTTCGCCGTGAACAAGCACATCTAGGTCGAGCGCCTCTTGACGTTTTACTGCGTCAGCAATATGTCCTTTAAGTGCTTGGATATATTCAGACTCAGATAATTGACCTGTACGATAAGCGCTGCGCTGCACCCGGATTTCACCCGTTTGAGGAAAAGAGCCGATTGTCGTTGTTGGCAACAAAGGCAAGCCCAATACTTCAGCTTGATGCGCAGCACGCTCTGCATAAGGTGCGCTGCGCTCGGCAAGTGACGCGGTAATGTTGTTTAAACGCGCTTGTACTTGAGGTTTATTCACATGTGTTGCTGTCTTGCGCGCTTTGATTGGCTGGCTATAGGTATCACAAGCGAGAATCGCATTTTGGTCACCATCGAGCGCTCGGCCAAGCAAGGCGACTTCTGCCACTTTTTGTTTTGCAAAGGCAAACCAACTTTTTACTTCTTCGCTCAGTTCTGTTTCCAGTGCTAAATCAACAGGGCTATGTAGCAGAGAACATGAACTGGCAACCCAAAGTTTGTCGCCCAGTTTCTCTTTGACTGGCTGTAGACTCTCGAGTTGGGCACTTAAATCTGAACGCCACACGTTACGACCATTCACAACGCCGGCAGAAAGCACCCACCCCTCCGGTAACTTGGCAACCACATCGTCAAGCTGCTGAGGGACGGCAGATAAATCGATATGCAAACCATCCACCGGTAGCTCTACAATTTTGTCTAGCGTATCGCTTACGGAGTCAAAGTACGTCGTTAGCAGCACTTTTACATCGCTTCGAATCACTTGGTAGGCTAGCTTAAACGAATCAGCCCATTTGCTTTCTAGCTCCAGTGACAAAATTGGCTCATCAATCTGAACCCACTCAACACCTTGACTTGCTAGCTTTGCCAAAATAGCTTGGTAAGCAGTAAGTAAGCGTGGTAGCAGGGTTAAGCGGTCAAACCCTTCTTCGACCTCTTTGCCCAAGTAAAGGTAACTGACTGGGCCAAGCAAAACAGGCTTCACTTGGTGGCCAGCTTGAAGCGCTTCGTTGACTTCTTCAAACAGTTGCGGCCAGCTCACTTCAAACGTATCGTCCTTGCTGAACTCAGGGACAATGTAATGGTAGTTTGTGTTGAACCATTTGGTCATATCCGATGCCGCAGCGCCCGCACAGCTGCAACCCGCCTGAGATTGACCGCGACCCACTTTAAACAACGTATCCAGGTTAGGGAAACCATCAGCGTGACGCTTTGGCACATGACCCAATAGCAACGTGGTCGTCAGTACATGATCGTACCAAGCGAAGTCGCCAGCGGTGGCAAAACTCAGACCAGCATCCGTTTGTGTTTGCCAGTTTTTGGCGCGTAGATCTGCCCCAACCTTTTTAAGCTCAGCTTGATCAATTTCTCCTCGCCAGTATTTCTCCTGAGCGAATTTTAATTCTCTTTTTTCACCAATGCGTGGATAACCTAGTATGTGAGTCGTTGTCGCCATGTCCCTATTCCTTTCTCAATTTTGTTCAATTTGTTTGGGTCAGAGCATCTTTCGGTAAATAATAAGATGTCTGGATGGCTAAACTATCGCTCTCATCTGATATTAGAACAACGTCCATTTATTCAACTTGTTTATTAAAAAAATTCATCATGAAGCGACATGATTCGCAAATAAAAACAACAAATAGACGTCTAGACGTTTACATATCCATTTTTTGTCGTTAAGTTATTTACACGATTGCTATTCTGTTCATAGCGAGCAACAAAGGATGAAAGGAATTCATGATAGAGCTAAAACATTTGCGGACACTCACTTCGCTTCGAGACACTGGCTCTCTAACGGCGACAGCGACCGCTTTGCATCTCACTCAGTCGGCACTGTCTCATCAGATCAAAGATTTGGAGGCGCGAATTGGAGGGCAACTGTTCCTGAGAAAGACTCGTCCGGTGAAGTTCACTTCAGAGGGAGAAATCCTATTACGTCTTGCAGAAGATATCCTTCCGAAACTCGCAAGAGCAGAAAATGATTTAGCGAGCTTGAAAGAGGACGTCAATGGCCGATTACATATGGCCATTGAATGTCACTCTTGCTTCCAATGGCTAATGCCTGCACTTAGGGAGTACCAACTTGCTTGGCCTAGCGTAACATTGGACTTTTCCTCTGGTTTTGGCTTTGAACCACTCCCAGCTCTATTGGCAGGCGAACTCGATCTCGTTATTACTTCCGATATCCAACCTCGATCTGAAGTCCACTACGAGCCTCTATTCGACTTTGAAATGCGTTTAATTACCGCAACCAACCACCCATTGGCGGAAAAAGAAATTATTGATCCGCAAGATCTCGCAGATCAAACCATGCTCTCTTATCCGGTTCAAAAACAAAGGCTAGACGTCGTAAAACACTTTCTTCAGCCAGCAGGAATAGAACCTGCGAAATGGAAGCAAGCCGACAACACTCTCATGTTAGTTCAGATGGTCTCTGCTGGATTAGGGGTGGCGGCACTACCCAATTGGGCGATTTCTGAATTTTCTCGCCAAGGTCTTATTACCAGTAAACCTTTCGGCCAAGGCTTATGGCGTCGCTTGTTTGCTGCAACGCGTCACTCAGAGAAAGAAAAGCGTTACTTACAAGCTTTTTTCGCAACCGCGAGGCTACAATGTAAAAGCCACCTTGACGGAATCAAGGTGGCTTAAAAGATTTGGGTTATGAAAGGCTTAGCGTTGATATGCTTTAAATTGGTTAGTCAATGGATCGTACTGATAACCGAGCATATCAAGCTTGCCGACTACAGACTCTACATCCATCTCATACACTGATACTAACTCGTCAAAACTGTCGCACTCTAAACGTAGCTTTTCGTTGACGATACCTAGCAAAATAGTGCTGTCCAGATTACCTACATTGCTTAAATCCATCGCGACTCTCCTCTTCGACAAGGTATATAAACAAGCGTAGTAGCAATTATGCGAATTTAAAGTGAGTGCGATCTAAAACGTGATCACCTTATACCCAAACACCAAGAAAGCACTTGGATATAAGCCGTCTAGCTTTGTCTTTAGAATAGAGGTTAAGCCGCGAGAGAGAATAAACCTTGCAGGCTCGTCATCGACACGAGTGCTAGCAACAAGGCTACGCTCAGTTGCACCTTTTCTGGTTTCTTATGCGTAAAAATATGCCAACACCACACAATAATTGAAGAAATTAGCATAGCTAAAGACAGCAAGATCGGCTTTGTTGCAGCGTTCAGTGCAGCTTCATTTAACTGGTAAGAAGCAAACAACGTTGCGATGACTAATAGCATTCCAGACACAATGCCCGTAACTGGTAAAATGCGGTGAAATGCCTGTAATCTGCTGCGAGATATCGTAAGCAGCAATTGAGAAAATGACGCCCCAAGGAAAAATATCATTAGCGCCATCGCTATCGATGCTGGCCAGCTTGATTGCTCAAATACTTGAATACTCACATACGCAAAGGCCAAACCATTCGCTAAATGCATCGCCCATAGTGGCCCTTTTTCACGCGTTTTCTTGGTTTGAACCTGAGAATAGAAGTAGAAAATAGCAAACACGATCATAAATGCTTCAATGCGAAGTGACGCAACAGCGAGCCACAATACAGCTACTGCTGGCAACATTTTATGAAGACGTCCTCGCTGACCAGGACAAATATCGCCCTTTATTAGAAGCAAAGTCAGTAGCGCTTGTGCGCCAAATAGCATCGGAGGGAAAGTAACCAGCAATTGTTGAATCATGTTGAATGCACGCTCAAAAGTCATTTTGGGGGGCGATAATATCAAATCAACTATCGCCAAACCACCGAAAGTCGGCCCCAAAATGAGCTAAAACGGTAAGACAATTTTATTCACAGAGAAGCAAGATACTTCAACGCGTCTTCCTGCGTTAAAACTCCACGGTACTCTTCTTTGGTATTACACAGTACCCAAGGGAAACGAATCCCGGTTTTAACCAACTCTCGAATAACAGAGACAGGTAAATCCTCATCAACCAACACAAATTCGGTGCTCATTATCTGATTAACAGGACGTTTCCAAATTCGGCTTTCTCGTTCAGTTTCTCGCTCTGTGCCCATCGAGGGCGTTAGGTGTAAATTCACCGTCTCTTTCATAATTAACCCAACACAACGATTTTCATTGAGAACAACTAAAGGCAAGCTTGGATTCAAATTCATGTACTCAACTGCCAAGGAGAGCGGTTCTCCAGGGTCCATAGACCTGACTTGTTCATGGCTCAAAGATTGCAACACATCACTTTGCTTAGACTCAATCGCGATGTCAGAGAACAGATGCTCATAACTGTCCGCTTTATCCATCAAATCGACAGGCACGGCAGCAGAAAATAGAAAGCCCTGCATGTAATCGACACCGATTTCTGCCAATACTTGAAGTTCTTGCTTAGATTCCACGCCTTCAGCAACCACTTTTACATTCATTTGCTGTGCAAGCTCGGTGACCATTTTCACAATGTTATAGCTAGTGCTCCCTTTATGAATGTTCTTGACGAATTTTCGGTCTATTTTCAGTAAATCAAACTGCCCTTTTTCTAGATAAGAAAAAGAAGAATACCCAGTACCGAAGTCATCAATCGCGATCTCAATGCCCTCTTTCCGCACTTCCTCTAGAGCTCGAGTATGCTCCTCATCTTGTTCAAAATACGCGGTTTCTGTTAGCTCGATAGTTACTCGCTTAGGGTCTACACCACTGGCTTTAATCAAATCATGCGACCGCTGAAGGATCTGAAGAGAATCCAATTTCGTATTGAGGGAGCGATTGATGGTCACGCCCACTTCCTCGCCATAAATTTCTTGTAAGCGCGGAAAGTGCTTCAACGCAGCTTGGCAGACCACATCATCAAGTGCCGCTATGAGTTCTAGATCTTCAATAATAGCGATCATCTTTTGCGTGCAATACGCATCATTTTCATCATAGAAGCGTGCGAGAGCCTCGAACTTAACCACGCTTCCGGTTTGAACGTCGATAATCGGTTGAAAGTAAACGTCCACTAGCCCACTCTCTATTTGCGCCTCCAAAAACGCCTCGAGATGTTGGCGCTTCACTAATTCAGAGTGAAGTTCACTGTCGTAAAAGTTGAAATAGCTACCTTCACCGGAAATAGAGGACAACATTGCTTGCGCTGCATGTGCTAGCGCTTGTCTTGGTCGGTTCGTATCATAGCCAAGGATTGACACACCAGTTTGGCCTTTAACGATAGTGGCATGCATTTTTGTGCCCATTTCATTTCTAAGCTCATTAAAGAACCCTTTCATGGCAATTTGGATCAAACGAACCGGGCTCAACCATTGACAATGAGGGGTCTGCAAGCATACGACAAACACATCCCGAGATAACTGCCCCGCAATACTGGTGTAGCGACTTCGCATAATAAAATCTGCAAAACCTAATTGCTGTTCAAGCAAGTATCTCTCCGAAAACTTGGGTCTTAGTGTCATAACAATGTTGAGTTCTTTATTTCTGCTTTCATTCGCTAAGGTAGCTAATTGGAGTTCAAATTCTTTCCTCGTCGGTAAAAAGGCAGCCCAATCATGCTGTTGTTCACAACGATTTTTCATCCACAACAACGAAGCAGAAATATCCGTAGAAAATCCGAGATAAAGAATTCGTCCAGAATGAAACGTAAGTCGGTAAATACAAAGATGATGAGCTTGGTTGCTACCGTTTGCTGTTTTGCTCAGCAAGTTACCACACCAACATCCTTCATCATTAATTTGCTGCCACAGCTGATCATAAAACGCTTGGCTATGGTGAGAGGTACTGAAAATATGAGTTTTAAGCCCAACCAGATCTCGGTTTTGATAGCCCATTTGTAACTCAAAGGCACGGTTACAACCTAAGATGCGCGTATCTTCATCGGCAACTAAAACGCCCACATTCGGCAAATCAAAAATCGTTTCGAGGATTGTCGCTAACTCCTCGCAACCAGTGATTGTTAATTGTGGAATGATAGTGCCTTGGATAATGCGCTTATTGAGCCTTTCAAAACTAATAGTCACGTGCACTAAGTTAACGTTTTTTAGCATCATGCAACAAGAAAACCGCCCCCGTCCGCCAAAGAGTTCCACTTCTAGAATTCGTTGTTTTAGCGTTTCTTGTTGCCCCATCAGCATATGATCAAACAAGTTATTTAGGCTGGTTACTGGCGTACTTATCCCAAATGCCTTTGCCATTCCTTGCTGATCACATTCGAACTCGCGAGTATCAATATCGTAAGACCACTCTATAACAGGAGTTAGACTGGAAGTCGTTTGCATTTTTGGATGCACTGTTGTCGTAGATTCACTCATACCCTAGCCCCTTTTTTTTTGTAATTAGCCCAAGGCTCAAAATTCACAGTCAATTCGCGACATTCCAGTTGGGACCTGCCGATCCTCTTTATAGATGGATTGTGTCAACGATAAGCCTATCGACTTAGAACTATTTCCAGAGCAGCTCAGCCTTTTGCATTTAATATGCACTAATTTGATTATAGGCTTTACCCCACATAAGCACACCATTGCTTATTCTTTGTATTAAGATTGCGACATTTTTCATGAACCGATCTATAACCATGAGGCTTTCAAGGTGAAATTAGACAGAAAATCGCCGATAGAGCATTGATATTTTTACAAACCAAATAAAACTCGATGAACTAAGCTTGAATAGATGAGTTTGTTATAGATACCTGATAATCAAATCGCTATAATTCGCGCTCCCTGGAACAGAGAGCAAAATATGACCAATAACATCACTCCTATTCATGAGTACAAAAAATACTGGGCAGAGTGTTTTGGTACGGCACCTTTCTTGCCGACCAGTCGCAAAGAAATGGATGCCCTAGGATGGGATAGCTGTGACATTATCATTGTAACCGGTGACGCTTATGTGGATCACCCAAGCTTTGGTATGGCTATCATTGGCCGCCTGCTAGAAGCACAAGGTTTCCGTGTCGGTATCATTGCTCAACCAGAATGGCAAAATAAAGATGCGTTCATGCAACTTGGTAAGCCAAATCTGTTCTTCGGGATCACTGCGGGTAACATGGACTCCATGATCAACCGTTACACCGCGGATAAAAAGCTTCGTCACGATGACGCGTACACACCGAATAACGAAGGTGGTAAACGCCCAGACCGAGCAACGTTGGTTTACTCTCAACGTTGTCGTGAGGCATACAAAGAAGTACCTATTGTTTTAGGTGGTATCGAAGCTAGCCTACGCCGTGTGGCACACTACGATTACTGGTCAGATAAAGTTCGCCGTTCTGTACTGTTTGATGCAAAAGCAGACATCCTACTTTTTGGTAACGCAGAGCGCGCACTTGTCGAAGTAGCACATCGCATCGCAAACGGCGAAGACATCAGCACCATGACCAATATTCGTGGTACTGCCGTGAACTTGCCAGCGGCGCCAGAAGGCTACACGGTTATTGATTCTTCTCGCATTGAAAAACCTCGTAAAGAAGCGTTCGTACCAAAGAACCCATACGAAGTAGAAACTCAGTGTGAAACTAAAAAAGACGAGCCAGTTGCACAACCAATCACAATTCGCCCATCACGCCACGATGCTGCGACGACTGCGGTCCGTTTACCTTCGTTTGAAAAGCTAAGAAACGATCGCATTCTTTATGCGCATGCAAGCCGTGTACTGCATTTAGAAACGAACCCGTACTCTGGTCGAGCGTTACTTCAAAGCCATGGTGATCGTGAACTTTGGGTAAACCAAGCTCCAATTCCATTGACGACCGAAGAGATGGACTTTGTGTTTGGCCTGCCTTACGCGCGTGTCCCTCACCCTATGTACGGGAAAGCAAAAATTCCTGCGTACGACATGATCAAGACGTCTGTAAACATCATGCGTGGTTGCTTTGGTGGCTGTTCTTTCTGTTCGATTACCGAGCATGAAGGTCGAATCATTCAAAACCGTTCGAAAGAGTCTATCATCAACGAGATTGAAGAAATTCGCGACAAAGTTCCAGGCTTTACCGGCACAATTTCCGATCTTGGTGGCCCGACTGCAAACATGTACCGCCTGGGCTGTAAAGATCCAAAAGCGGAAGCGAACTGTCGTCGTCCTTCTTGTGTATTCCCGGGCATCTGTAACAAGCTAAACACAGACCACAAACACACGATCGATTTATACCGCGAAGCGCGTAAAGTTGAAGGCGTGAAGAAAGTGATGGTTGCATCTGGCGTACGTTACGACCTTGCGATTGAATCACCAGAATACGTGAAAGAGCTCGTGACTCACCACGTGGGCGGTTACTTGAAGATTGCACCGGAACATACAGAGAAAGGTCCTCTTGATCTAATGATGAAGCCAGGCATGGGTACGTACGATCGCTTTAAAGAGATGTTCGAGAAATACAGTGCAGAAGCAGGCAAGAAGCAGTACTTAATCCCTTATTTTATCTCTGCGCACCCAGGCACAGAAGACGAAGACATGCTGAACCTTGCTCTGTGGCTCAAAAAGAACAACTTCGAATGTGACCAAGTACAAAACTTCTACCCTTCGCCAATGTGTAACGCAACGTCGATGTACTACTCAGAGACAAACCCTCTGAAACGCGTGAAGTACAAAAAACGTGAAGATGTACCTGTAGCAAAAGGTGAACGTCAACGTCGCCTACATAAAGCGCTGTTGCGTTACCACGATCCAGCAAACTGGCCAATGATCCGTGAAGCCCTAGTCAGTATGGGTAAAAAACATTTGATTGGTGACAAACAAGGCTGTCTCGTTCCTGCAGAAGACATTGAAGCACAAACACCTGCGCAACGTCGTAAATCTGGTCGTCACGGGGCAAACCGCTTTGCAACCAAACATACCAAAAACCAACCAGGCTTCGGTGGTCATTTGAACAAACGCTCTGAAGGCGGTTCAAAAGATGGTAAACCATCTGGCAACCGTAACGGTTCGGGTAAAGCTACAGGTGGTCAACGCCCTGCAAGCAACGGCCAACGTCCTAGCGGCAACGGTGCAAACCGCCCGGCAGGTAGCAAGCCGCAAGGCCAAGGTCGCCCACAAGGACAAGGCAAACCAGCTGGTCAACGTAAACCAAAGCGTCGCTAATTATTTAGAGCTTAAATACTAGAAAGGGCTCCAGAGTTAACTCTGGAGCCCTTTTGTTTTGTCAGCTCATTGAGGCATCACTAATAACTCAAACTTTGATTCAATCAATACAAAAAATGGTAAACACCAACCAACTTATTGGAAAAACAAACAATTATTTGATTGAAGCAAAACCATAAAAATATAACTCATTGATTTTTAATTGCTTTATTTTGGTGCGATATTTGCGTAACAGAGTAAAACTCTTAAACATGGGCTAACGATGAATAATCCACTTCCCCCAAAAACTTCTATGTTCTGGTATGACAACAGCTATACCTATGAGGAGGCCGTTCAGGCATTTGAAAGAGATGGTACACTGAAATCGCTGAATATCGTTCCAACCACGGAATCCGATGATCTTGCTGGCTCACCCCCAGAGCGCAGTATGTTTTGGGAGGGAGAAACAAAAAAAATCGATCCGCCACCGCCGTCTGAACCAGAGCCTCTCAATTTAAAAACTGAAAAAGAAGCAACGGAAGCATCACCTGCGCACTTTATCCCAGTCCGCTATGCCATCGATCAGCTAGAAACAGAAGAGACACAACCTTTTGGTTTGCCTGAAGAATGGAAAGGCCAAGGCCCAGCCAAACTCAATACCGTTGGTTACACCCTGCGTCAACTGCGCGACGGTTGGCTGTATGTGTATGATGCAATCAACAAAAGCTTAGACGAATACGAAATCAAAGGAACGCAATTCACGCTCTATAAGTTGGGAGAGTCAGAAAGCCCAAAATCAGAGCTGCGTGGGACACCACAAGATGCAAAGCCCTTCCTTACTTACGTCAACGGAAGCGTACTATCGATTTGCTTCTCTGAGCACCGGTGGACATGGCACACGTTCATGCGCGTACTTAACAATCCGAGTAATCATATCGATCGCATGCAAACCATTGTTCTGTCCTCAAACGAGAATCAGCACAACATTGCACCAATAGATAAGTTAACCCAAGTCGCTGATATTGAATCTTCTGCCGTCGATGATGGTCGCTTTGCGGATTCTGGCATCGCCACCAAAGCAGATGAAGATGGTTCTGTCTTTAAACCTGTCGCAGTCGAAAGCGATTTAACCTCTGCGATTCCAGAAGAAGAATCAGGCTACTTCGTCGCGATAAAAGATTACGCCGCAGACATTCAAGATATGTCACTGCATTTTGTTGGTGCCGCAAGCCCTTACCGCCTTTTCACTGACCAGTTTTCAAACCAGTGGAACTTGATGCAGACCGCCATGCAACTGTGTATGTTCGGGGCAAGTGACAATATAGACATGCCCACAGGAGTAAAGCGCAAAAACCAAGAGCTTGAATTCTATATGGACATGGCGGATTACTATGACAACTCAGCAATGGTTGACCTTACCAGTGAATCTCAAGCAGCTATCATCAAAGGAATGCCATCTTCATTTTCCCAGCAAGCTATCGATGATTACCAAAAATCCACTTCAGAAATAGCAGGGGCCATACAGAAGAAATATGGCATTTCAGCAAACCGATTTGGTAAATACGAGCAATGGATAGCGACTGAGCGTTGGCGTAAGCAACTCAACTGGAAACAAATGCTGAGCGAAATGCAAGAGCTGTCAGAACAAAAAGAAACCATGCTAGCCCAAGTTGTCTCGGTCAAACGCGACTTTATCGCAGTAATGGAGTCCTTAACGCCGCATCATCTCGAAAGAACCTTCGACCTATACAGCGAAGACACACAGTACAGCTTGTATCAACTGCACAAGCAAGCGGTTGAGTCATTTACTTTGGTGATACAAGAAGAAGACCGACAGTGGGCTGAAAGCCAATGGGAAAAACCAACCAGTTTACTTGCTCTCTATGCCTCTGGGTTTAGTCGTAGTTTATTTAAAGTGATGGAGAAGAATATTACTGAGGCGCAGAATGAACAGTCGATCACCTCAGAAAATTCTGATGCTGATAATCAGTTGATGGACCGGATCTCGGCTACCAGCAACCGTGTGAGCATGTACTCTAAGATCATGGATTTTGTTTCCAACCCAAACACTGCGGAAACGGACTTTCTCAAGGATATCGCCAAAGGTTTCCAAGAGCTGGACATTATCTTTAAATCTGCAATAGGTGCACTTGCAAAAGGCGTTGTAGAGTTTGGCGTTAGCATGACTTCACAAGCATCGATTTTACTGATGCCTGTTTTAGCTAAACCTCTGAACCGTCAGAGCTATTATTTGTTTGCCGTTATTGCAGAGCATATGGCACACAATATGCCGGTGACTGTAAATGAAAGCTACGCTCGCGATTTTGAAAAATGGAAAACACGCGTAAATGATTACCTAAGTGAGCTCAAGAAAAACGATGCGGTCATTGCTGACTTCCAGAAAAACAACCGCAAAGCTGACTCTAAATACACAACAGCTTTAAAAAATAAAAAGAGAATTAAGAAGGCACTCGCTGTGGCTACATTGGAGTACCCACAGTATATTGAATTACCCGATGATCTACCGCAAAGAACCGTCGAGCTTAGAACTGGGATCGCTATGAATAAGCTCGATGATTTGAATAAACTGTTCGAGAATGCCGGTGGTCTAGGCTTTATGGCATTAGTATTTAACTGCATCGCGCTTGGTGATGCCATGAGCAGTATTCAAGACACTGGATTAATGTCCTCAGATGAATTTTTGGATATCCAACAAAAGCTTTTTTATACAGTCAACGCTTGGACGGGTATTCGCACCGGTAAACTTTGGGACAACGTAAGAGTAGATAAAACGCTACGAGCACGTTCTTTATCTGCCCTAAAAGAAATGGCGAAACGTGATACCACAATACCTATTTCTTCTTTGAGTGATCTTAAAATTTTCAACAAATGGCTTGCGGTAACAGGAATAATAGGTGCTTTAGCTTCAGGGATAGAAGCTTACCGGTCGTTACAACAACTTGATAGTTTGAATGGCACTGCAAAAATTGCGGGATACTTCAACTTTTCTTCTTTAGTTGGACTTACAGCAGTAGGGACCTTTCAAGCTGTAGGAGGAATAACTGGCGTATGGTCAGCAAACGTTCTTTTCGGTGGGCCAATCATGTTTGTCATTATGGGGCTAACTGCAATTTACCTTTTGAGCAACTATGTAATGAGCAAGTTCAAACAAGACGATTTTCAAAAATGGTTAGATAAATTACCGTGGGGATATAATTCCGCCAGAGCACAATGGAGTCAGTCTCCAGATCTGTTAGAACGAGAAAAACACAACTCTTCATTAGTACAAAAGGCACTATTTGATTTACAAACCATCATAAATAAACCATCAATCTACCAAGTGCCAATGATGCGGGTTGTTCCCAATTCATCAACGCAATACCCATCAGCAATGCAGGAGCTGTTTGGTATTGCGTTGCATATCCAAGTTCCTACCAAAATAGCAAGAGATGGAATTAAACTTCGGACAAATACTTCTGTAACTAAGGGAGAATTGATATCAGGAACTTGGTACACCGGAGTAGATCTAGAAACCTTGAATAGCCCGATGAACTCCACAAACTCTCAAAGCGTGTATAAATTGAGTTTACCTATGAAAGACTCAACTGACTATCTAGCATTTGAGATAGAATACATCCTCGATGATGAAAACGAATTAAGCCGTAAGTACTGGTTCCAAAATAATGCAAAACAGCGTGCAACTTATACGGCGATTTCAGACAATACTAAACAAGCAACGATCAGAAGTTCATTAACTTCAGATACTAGTGAACTTAGCTTACAGGAGTAACCCTTGGCTTATTTACCTTTTTACATCACGCCAGACGAGTTTTCGGCTTATCAAGAAGAACAAGAGCAACAAATTCTAAAAGGGAAAGAGCTCACAACCTGGCACAAGCACGATATTGAAGAGCCTTTTCGATACTTATACTTATCAATTGCTATAGCCGCAGTCAGCCCATTATTTTTCCTTACCTACTTTCTGCACGATAGTAGTCAGATGCTCTTGACCTACATATTATCAGGCTTAACGATAATCATGTCCGGTGTTTCTTATCTTACATTTGGTTTAGACAATCGTTATGACTACACCATATCCGAGCAAGGCATGGTCTTGAGAAAGAGACGTGATCTCCCTACTTGGGTGAACTCAGCAGCGCAAGTGATGGGTTGGTTTGGAGCAGTAGTCTGCGTATTTATGGTAATCGCAGTAGGACCAATGGCTCTAGTCGGTGCTGGTGGATTTATTTTAGTTTCATTTCGCATGCTGAAGCGCCAACCTGAAGAAGAAACTGAAGTACGAGTGGGGCTTCGCAAAGATTCATTGTTTGCTCAATACAACAAACAGCGAAAACTCATTGTGATTTATCACAAATTTGACGACTGCTATTTCTTTGACATTGAGCATAAAGAAGTCAGTCGAAACCAAACTCGTGGTCGAAGTTATATATTTTGCAAAACTGAATCAGAAGTGGATTACTTGTTGAAGTTGTTAGTTAACAAGTGGAACATCGAATGCTCTGAAGAAAACAACATTAAACAGCTTTTCAATACAGGCCTAATGTACGAAAAACTTCAAGATATTCCAGTAAGAGGAACTAAATATCTACTAAGCGAAGTAGATAGCCTGAGAAATAAGAATGCCACATTACCCGAACTAAAATACTTGCGTGGTGACTTATGGCTAAGCGAAGCGGAAATCGACCAGCGCAAAGCAGAACTGAATACAACCAAGGAGTAACCCTTGGCATATTCACCATTTTACGTCACCCCAGAAGAATTAGCAGTTTATCAAGAGGCGCAAGAGCAAGAAATACTCGCAGGCGATAATGTCAGAACATGGCATAAGTATGATGTAGAGGAACCATTTCGCTATTACTTTAAACTTTTTGCGTTTCCATTTGTGATCGCTCCATTCCTATTAACTTTGTTTATACATACGAGTGACACGGTTGACGTAACTATTTTTTCTTTTATTTTATCGGTGATGGTGTCTGGAGCCTTTTACCTTACGATTGGCCTCGACTATCGCTATGACTATATTTTTTCTGACAAAGGCTTTGTGATGAAGAAACGTCGCAACATGCCTAAGTGGGTGAATACCGCCACGCAAGCCGTTGGCTGGATAGGTGCAGTGGTGTGTGTGGTGATGGTAGCGATGGTTGGCCCGATGGCGTTAGCAGGCGCTGGTGCTTTTATATTAGTCTCCTTTAAAATGCTTAAACGCAAGCCTGATGAACCAACAGAAGTAAGAATCGGAGAACGTGAAGACTGGCTCTTTGCTGATTACAATAAGAAAAGAAAAGTAATTAAGTTCTTTTTTAAGCATGACACATGCGAATATATTAATATAGAACATACTAAGATTTCACGCTTACACAACCGATTCCACTATTACGTATTTTTCAAAACCGTGTCTGACTTAGAGTCTATGGTCAATCAGCTAGCCACGGAATATAAGCTTGACTGTACAGAAGTCGCCGACCACAAAAAGCTATTTGAAGCTAAGCCAGAGGCTAGACTGTTTGGTACGCCAGTTTGTTATAAAGAATATCAAACCGATGAGGTATTTGATTTAAGGGCGTCAAATGCCCCGCTCCCAGAGCGAGAGTACCTATATAACGGCAAGTGGCAAACCGAGTCTGAAATCGAACAATCAAAATCTGAACTAACGGCAGCCAAGGTATAAACCTTGGCTTGTTTACCTTTTTACATCCCCCCATGAAAAGCTTTAGGTTTACTCTGATGTACAAAAAGAAAAATTGGTTCAAATAACGAATTTTTAACTCGAGGATAGGATAGTAAGCCCGAACCTTTCTATCCTCAACTAAACACCCATTTTGCACTGAGTAAATAGTTACTCACCATGCCTGCCAATATGCCTAAGATCAAAGCCAAATAGACCATCACCCCTTGCGTTCCTAGCGCGAGCGTTACGCCTTTGAACACAATAAAGTTAGGCAAAGCACTGATAAAGGCACTCGCCATAAATTTTTGCCATTGAGCGAAAGGGTTGGTTTTTTCTGCTTGAGAGAAAGTCAGCCAGCGATTGCCAAGCCACGTTGTGGTAGCTGCAAACAAAAATGCTATCCCACGAGCCAGCATCAGATCCAGACCAAACCTATGGAACAACACAGAAAAGATAAGGGTGTCGACCATAAAGCCGACACCACCTACTAGAGCAAACCTTGTTAACGAAGCAAACCTTTCCAGCGAAGTAAATTTTGGTAATTTGCGCATTCCGTTATCCAACCACACAGGTGTAGAGTGAGCGTTTCGATTTTGCTGTGAACTCGTTGGTACAACTCAACGCATTTTCATGAATCATGCTATCCACTTGCTGCGATTTACCAATCAGGCGGAATTTCTTCAGATTGTTTAAGTCATTCTTATCTTCAAGCTTTTTCGCCTGACCATGACTATAGAACTGGCCTGAGAACGGGCGCTTACCAATATAAAAGACCGGAGCGTTGTCATTAATTTGCGCGAAGATAATGCGGTCGCTGCGGCTATCCGCTTTGCCCATATTCAAAACCAACATCGCAATCATAAGCAGGGCTGGCAACACCGCTGCCGTTCCGGTCAACCATTTGAAATCGTGTTTATCCACCAGCATCGCAATCAAGATACCCAACGCAGGCACACCCGGTAGTACGTAAGCAGGCAAAATATTCCCAGCCATGGTGAACAAGAGCATTGGAGAAATCAGCCAACACATCAGGAAGCTAAATAGACCTTGATGATCGGTTTCAATGGCTTTGAGCACCTTACGACGTTTCCACGCCAAGATAGGCAATACAATTGACCAAGGCGCAGCCGACTGCAGCCAGAATACCCAGATCATCCCACGTGGTTGATCATGAGCAGAGCCATACAGGTCCCCTTCCCAACCGCTGACAACAAAACGCTTAAAGTGCTCGCCAACAATGAAGTAATCAATAAATCCAGGCGTCGCCATTTCAGCCATGATGTACCAAGGCAGAGCAATCGCTAACATGAACGCCAACCCCGATACAATTGGAAAACGCTGCCACAAGGCTTTGAAGGCACCAAAAAAACCATGCTGAATCACGAGCCAAGGAAATACTGCGATGCCCATGATCACGATCGCCACCGGACCTTTTGCTAACAGCCCGCAAGCCAAGCCAAAGAAACCGAGGTAACCCCACAATCGGCTGTGTTTGTCTTTGCCAAGCCAGCAATAGTAAAAACCAACCATCGCCATCGTCATTGCCAACGTCAGTGCCATGTCTGTCATCACCGCACCCGCCGCAATTGAAAAGATGCCACACGTCGCCAGTACCAACGCTGCGATGACAGCATTAAAGCCAGCGCGATGCGCCATGAAAGCAACAAAAACAATCGTCGCAACGCCCGCTAACCAATGAGGCGCGCGCACTGCAAATTCATTCAATCCAAACAGCTCAATGCCGTAAGCACTCATCCACGTGAACAGGGGTGGCTTCCCCCAAAAAGGCACGCCATAATCAAACTGTGGGGTAAGCCAATTGCCTGTTTCCACCATTAAGCGCGCCATTTCGCCGTAGCGGGCTTCTGTGGTGTCCATCAAAGGGTAAGCGGCAAGTGAAATAAGACGGAGTAAAAGAGCAAACGCCAACAACAACCACAGATGGGTTTTATTAATACTCATGATTACGCGGTTTCTCCCAGTTTAAACTTCATGGTTTGGATGGATTGATGTTTTGCAGGCTGCTCGTAAACAGACTGAACAAGATAAAGAGGACGTTGCTTGGTCTCGATAAAAATGCGGCCAATGTATTCGCCCAAAAGGCCAATCGACAGCAGTTGCACACCGCCCAATGCAAGTTGGACGACCATCATGGATGGGTAGCCAGTGACAGGCTCACCAAATACAACAGTTTTCATCACAATGAATGCGCCATAGATAAAGGTACTGAACGCCACTAACGCACCAGCAAGTGTCGCTAAGCGCAAGGGGCGAATGGAAAACGAGGTAATACCGTCCATTGCAAGGCCAATCAACTTGAGGTAGTTCCATTTAGTCTCACCACAGAAACGAGCGTCACGCTCAAACTGAACCGTCACTTGCTTGAAACCCGGCCAAGAGAAAATGCCTTTCATGTATCGGTTACGTTCTGGCAGCGCACTGATGTGTTTGACCACTTTTGCGCTCAGTAAACGGAAATCGCCCACGTTCTCAGGCACATCTAATTTCGCCATGCTATTGAGCACTTTGTAAAAGCAAGCGGCCGAGAAGCGCTTGAACCAAGTTTCACCGTGGCGTTCGCTGCGCTGCATGTTCACCACGTCATACCCTTCACGCCATTTTGATACCATTTGCGGGATCAACTCCGGCGGGTCTTGCAAGTCGGCATCAATCACGATCACCGCTTCACCTTGACAGTGTTCCAGACCCGCACTCATGGCGGACTCTTTGCCGAAGTTACGGCTTAGTGCAATACAACGAACGTCGCTAGAAGATTGAGAAAAGTTTTGCGCGATCATTAGGCTCTCGTCTTTGCTGCCGTCGTCCACATAAACGATTTCACAGCGTTCTGGCATTTCATCCAAAACGGCGGCTAAACGACGATGAAATTCAGGTAAGACTTCTTGCTCGTTAAAGAATGGCACCACAACAGACAAAACTGTTTTAGGCTCAGTGTGTTGGCTCACCTTTGAAAAGGTTGCAGCGTGAATGTTGAAGGTTGACATGCTACTCTTCCACTAAATCCGATGAATGAATCCAGTCTACAAACATCAACGTGAAAGAGATGTTATTGACATCTTTTTCACGTCCTTAGTGAATAATGTTCGGTTAAGACGAAGTCTTATTTTCGAACACCTGCCCACTTGGAGAGAAATACATGAAACGCGTACTTTTAGTCGAAGATAATCGAGAAATTGCAGGCATGCTGTTCGATTATTTTGAGTGTGCAGGTATGGAACTCGATTATGCAGACAACGGCGAACTCGGCCTGAAACTAGCGATGGAAAACACCTTCGACATCATCTTGCTCGATCTCATGCTGCCACGCATGGATGGCCTGACCATGTGTAATAAACTTCGCGACGCGGGCAACAACACACCGGTACTTATGCTGACGGCGCTCGATAGCCGTGACGATATGCTCAAAGGCTTCCAACACGGTGCGGATGACTATCTGACCAAACCTTTCGATCTGGATATTCTTGAAGCGCGCATGATGGCACTGATCCGCCGTTACCGTGGCACTGTCGCATCGAGCAAGTTGGAATACGGTGAAGTGTCTATCGACCAAAAAACGCGTAAAGCTTATCGCCAAGATAAACTGTTGGCGCTAAACCCTACCACTTACACCATTCTGGAAATGCTTGTGAAAAGCGCGCCAGACGTAGTGACACGCGAAGAAATTGCCTTCCAACTTTGGCAAGAGAACGAGCCGAACAACGACGTTCTGCGCAGCCACATTTACCAACTTCGCAACCAACTTGATAAGCCATTTGAACAACATGTGCTTATCACCGTGCCGAAAGTTGGCTTCCGCTTGGAGACAAGTGCATGATCAATCGCTTACTTGCTAGCACGCAAAGCACACAAAGTATGACAGGGCGACTCGCTCTGTTTTTCTCTTTTGTGTCGGTCGTGATTGGCATCTTCTGCTTTTTGTTGATTACCGGCTCCCTGCTTTGGTCTGAAGACCGCGTGGGCGAGCGTCGTATTATGGTCGACAAAAAAGAAGCAATTGAACATTTCCAGTCCCACCCAGAGCAAGGCAGTATTCAGCTTGACCTGCTCACCACTGCATACAACGACATCTCATTGGTTGCCGAGCGCTATCAAAAATACCTGATTGGTCAAAAGCACTTTCTTGATGAAGTAGAAGACGGTGAATACTCGCGCATGGTTTACATGAGCGCTTACACCTACAAAGGCGTTGAACATCCCGTTATTCTGGTTTCCTTGATTGATGAAATCGAGATCACCTCAGAGGAATTCATTCTCGTCGTCGCTATGGTGCTGTCCATTGTCGCCGTGCTGGTGTTCCTGTTTGGTAGCCTCCTGCTGCGCTTATCACAACGCTTGATTGAACCCGTCAATGCGCTTAAAACTCAACTCGACCATCATCAAGGCGATGCTACGCAAACTTTTAGCGTGCCAGAGGGATCAGCCAAAGAGTTCCAAACCCTCGCGGATGAGTTGAATGAGTATCGCCACAAAATCAACCAAGTCATCAAGCGCGAGCAAGCCTTTGCACGATACGCAAGCCATGAACTGCGTACACCGTTAACCGTAATGAAAGGCTCAAGCAGCCTACTGGCGAGAAGTGCGAACACGGATTTCCAGACTCGCCAAGTGAACCGAATTCAAGATGCAACGCAGCAGATGTCGACCATGGTAGATGCCCTACTCGGCTTAGTGCGTTACGAGCGTAATGCAGATGATTCACCAGTGCGCAGTATCACCGAAGAAGAACTCAACCAAATCATCTTCCAAAGCCAAGCTCAGGCGGATGAGAAAGCACTCAGCTTTGATGTACAGATCGACGGCAACCCTAGAACGCGCGCGACCAATGCCGTGTTGACCATTATTCTTGGCAACCTGATTCGCAACGGCATCGCTGCGACACCTTCGGGATCAATTCATATCAATATGGATGAAAACACCATCTCGGTGCGCGATGAAGGTGAAGGCTTTTCGACCATTCCACATTCTGATGGGCACGGATTAGGTTTGATGATTGTGGACGATTTGTGCCAACGCTATGGCTGGCAATTTAAGATTGGTACACATCCAGAAGGTGGTTGTGAGGCAGTAATTGATCTTGCGTCAGAGCATCAGGAATAACCGAAATGGATGTACTGAAACCCAGACTTTTTATCTGGGTTTAATGGCGTTACACTACGCGCCCTTTTTAACGGCAAGGTCGCGTGGTTGGACACGTCA
>NZ_JAWOVM010000025.1:0-52242 GCF_033339895.1 Vibrio sp. 1751 | reverse complement strand
CAAAGAAACCAATTGGCGACGCACGGTAAATTGCTGCCATTCGACGTTTCTACCATAGAATCTATTGGTGGTGGTTCGGTTCGTTGCATGTTGGGTGAAGTGTTCTTACCGAATCGTAAAGCTGTGCTTTAATAAACTGCACATTTCTTTTCAGCCGCAGTGAAAGGCTGATGAAGCGTTCTCTTCAAGGGTTTTTAGCCGTTAGCTCTGTGGCAGTACAGACTAACGGCTTTTTTGCGCTTTTTAGTTTTCTGACGATTTGCGTAGGCTACGCTTGGTTTAAGCGCCTAAAATAGGATGGTTCACCTAGCAGATTGTGGTAAAGTCCGCGCCTGCGTTTTACCGCATCTTCATTATTTTTATTGCTTCTTCAACCCAAAGTACAAGGTTTTCGTTAATGCCATTTTCTACTCTCTCATTGAGTTCTGAGCTGATTCACGCACTGCCAAAAGACTTCAAGAAACCGACCGATATTCAAGCGTTGGCCATTCCTGAGCTGTTGGCTGGTCAAGATCTATTGGCTTTGGCAAATACAGGCAGCGGCAAAACCCTTGCTTATGGTTTGCCTTTGTTGGAAAAGCTGGGTGTCAATCCAGAGCAAAAAGCGCTGATTCTTGTGCCAACTCGTGAGCTGGCAATGCAAGTGAGTGAAGCAATTAACCAAGTTGGTCAAGTTCTTGAACTCAACGCAGTGTGTTTGTGTGGCGGCGTTGATAAAGAGCAACAACAGCAGGCGCTAGCGACAAATCCTCATATCCTTGTCGCGACGACAGGTCGTTTGGTTGATCTGGCAAACAACGGTTTAGACTTAAGCAATATCCATTACCTAGTGTTGGATGAAGCGGATCGTCTGTTGGATATGGGCTTTTGGCCTGACGTACAAAATATTGCGGGGCTGATTTCAAACCAGCGTCAAACCGCGATGTTCTCGGCAACGTTTTCAGATGAGTTGAAGGGTAAAGCGAAGCTGCTTATGCCGGCACCAAAGCAAGTTGCAGCGCATCAAGAAAACAGCACCAACCAAGATATTGCTGAAACGCTGTACCTCGTTAACAAAGGCAGTAAAACCAAGGCATTGATTGAACTGATTCAAAAAAACGCGTGGACTCAGGCATTAGTATTTATTGGTGCGAAAGAGAACGCCGATGGCTTAGCGAAGAAGCTGAATAAAGCGGGCATCTCAACCAATGCGCTGCATGGCAATAAGAGTCAAGATGAGCGAGAAGAAGCACTGGCGCAGTTTAAATCTGGGCAAATTCAGGTGTTGATTGCCACCGATCTACTAGCGCGCGGCATTCACATTGAGCAATTGCCTGTAGTGATCAACTTTGAACTGCCAATGCATGCAGAAACCTATGTTCACCGAGTAGGACGCACCGCTCGCGCAGGCGAACAAGGTGTGGCGGTGTCATTGGTTTGTCATGGTGAAATGGACGCACTAAGCGCGATTCGTCACCTGACTCAACGTGCATTACCAGTGCAAGATCTGGCAGGTTTTCCAGTAACGGATAAGCCATCAACTGGCGAGAGCAAACGCGCGCCACGCGATAAAAAAGCCAACCGCCGAACTAATGCTAAGAAGAGCATTAAGCAGTTTCAAGGTAAGTCGAAACGCCCAGCCCCGAGTGCGAAGTAAACCAAAAAAACACGCTCTGACGGCATAGTCGGTTCAGAGCGTGGCTTAAATTTTACTTTGGGGTGTTAACCCACAGTTGGGCCAACCAAGCGCATTTCCCAATCTTCAACTTCGCCAGTTTCTAGGCGGCGCTCGACCAACTTGCCCCAAGACTCGACTAACGGCAGCTCAGACAGCTGAGTGAGTTCTTTTCTATCTAAACAGCCAGTGAAAACCGCGCCCATGATGTGAGCCAGTGGCCATTCTGGATAAGGTCTTTCGCACAGAATAATCTCGTCACCTGCACCGATATCGCCTTCTTCCAACACTCGGAAATACCAGCCTGTTCGAAGCGTATCTTGCAGTTTTCTCGCCATGTCGTGTTGGTCAAAACGTACGTTAAGTTTCCAGCAAGGCATGCGACCTTGCGACACTTCCAGTTGTGTTGAGCCGATGCGAATTTTATCTTTCAAGCAAATCGTGGATTCGGTGACGCCTTCGGAGCTGATGTTTTCGCCAAAGCCGCCGGCGGATTGGAAAATTGGTCTTTCGCCTAATTCTTGTTGCCAGATTGGGTAGTGCTCGCTTGGGTAAATATGAAGCGCTTTTTGAATGCCACCATGAAAGCGCGGATCACCTTGCTCATCACTGGTAAAACCAAGCTCTGTTGCGTGCTGGCGCTCAGGTAGCACTTGTTTGTTGATTGCGCTTTGCGCTCCATGAGCATAAGGGACGGTTTTCCCTGCTAGCACAGCTTTTACGACGCCGATTTTCTTCATATAACCTCCTTATATTTGAATGAGAGATAAAGTGTTTACCTTCATTCGCAATGCGGAGCATGATAGCCTAGTAAACTTGTGTCGGTGTAGGGATGAAAAGACAACTAACAATGCTAACTCGCCAAATTGATTCGAAGTCAGGCGTCGTCACCTCCAATGAGATGATGGCCGCGAATCCCCATTCTCCTGTTTTAGTGAAAACCATCGACATGCCAAAAGGTTACATTGATGCGCTGCATCAACACACTTGGCATCAAATCATCTTTCCTATCAAAGGGTTATTGCAAACACAAACTGAGCATTATCAGCATTTGGTTCCGCACACCTCTGCGTTATTTGTTCCTGCGGGTGTTCAACACGAGTCGATTGCTCTAAGCAATACGATATTTGTTGGCATTTACCTCAACCCTGAGTTTGGCGCAACGTACGAGCCACAAGTGAGAACCATTGCTTTAACGCCGTTTTTAAATGAGCTTTTACAAGAGATCCGCAGACAGTGTGAAGGTGAGACAAGCCACGAAGAAGTGCTGCATTTGCTGGCGGTGTTGCATGATCAAATTTTGAAACGCAACGTGCAGACATTTCAGTTATTGCTACCACAAGACAGACGACTAAAACTGATTTTCGAGCAATTGACAGACGAGCCCGCGTTAAGCTGTTCGCTAAAAGAGTGGGGGGAGAAAATTGGGGCGTCTGAGCGTACTTTATCACGGCTGTTCGCCAAGGAATTCAACACTTCATTTCTGCTTTGGCGGCAACAAATTCGGCTAATTTACTCGCTTTCTTTGTTAGATGAATCGTTGCCAATCCAAGCCATTGCAGACCTAGTGGGTTATCAAAATGACTCATCCTACATCAAAGCATTTAAAGCCTATTTTGATATGACGCCACAACAGTTTAGAGTGAACGGCGCATCGCGCAGGTAGAAATACAGAGTTTCGACTTCACTTAATGCTTTTGAGTAGAAGTTACGAAACTTCCTTTTTGAATTTCAATTACATGGTATGAATAACAATGGCACCAACGATAAATACTCGAGTGAATCAATTCTGTTTTGGCCAACCCAAAACGTCGCTGTCGTTGGAAAAAGAGCCCCTCAAACCGCTTGCTCAGGGCAAGGTTCGGGTGAGACTCGAAGCTACAAACATTAACCCAAGTGACTTGCTTTCCATTCATGGTGTTGGGCAATACCGCCGCGTTCACGTACCACCTCGCGTGCCGGGATTTGAAGCGGTTGGGCGTGTGGTGGAAGTCAGTGCAGTCGGTCAAACTGACCTTCAAGTTGGGCAAAAGGTGTTGGTGGCGATGAGTGGTACTTGGCAATACTACATAGATGCCGCGCCTGAGAATCTTTTTCCGCTACCTGAGAGTTTGGAGAACGGCTATGCCTGCCAATTGTACATCAACGCGCTAACCGCGTGGGTTATCACCACTAAAGTGGCGAAGTTGAACAAAGGCGATGTGGTGATCATCAATGCGGCAGGGTCAGCGATCGGTAAGATATTCGCCCAGCTTGCTCACTCACTGGGTTTTACACTGATTGCTGTGACTTCAAAGCCAGAAAAGTATCCGTACGATACGATTCCAGTGTTGGACGCAAAACAAGACTTACACGCGCAGCTGCAAACGCGCCAACTGCCACAACCAACGGTCGCTTTGGATGCGATAGGCGGTGAGGCTGGCACGGATCTCATTCGTACCTTGAAAGAAAACGGCCAATACATCAACTACGGAACATTGTCGTTAACGCCTTATACGCCTGAGTTTTTTGAATCGATGAAGGCCAACAACATCGACTTTAGTACATTCTTTTTGCGGTATTGGGAAGAATCGGTAGGTAAAGGCGGGAGAAAGACGGTGTTCGCTGAAATGTTAGAACACTTTACTAGCAGCGACATAAAGTTAAACGTTGCATATGATCTGTCGTTAGAGGACTTTCAAACAGCGATTGAAATGGTTGAGCGACGCTCGTCAGCAGTGTCAGGTAAAATCATTTTGACGCTATGATTTACAGTGAGTCTGTTGAGAAAAGGGAGGATAAAATCCTCCCTTTTTTATGGGTTTATTTGTAATGATAGGGCTATTTTAGATGGAAGATTTGCTCTGTTTCGAGCGATGTCATCGCACGTACTTGACGCCAAATGTAATAAAAAATACCGAACATCATCAACATACTTGGGATGGCAATCATTGGGTAACTGTACAGCGTCATTTTTCCTAACTCTTCGTTAAAGGCAGCAGTACCAGAAGGGCTAGTCACAATCCAAGTCGCAAGGAAGTAGTTCATTGCAGATGAGAACGCAAAAGTACTTGCAAACAGGTAGTTAGAAGACATAAGGCAACGTTCGAACGCATCGGTTTTATCATTTTCTTTTAAACGTTGGTTAATCAACGCGAGGTTCAACACTGTGTCATTCAGTACTAACTTCTGCATCAGCGGGTAGCGGGTAAACGTTGAACCCAAAACCGCTAAACCGATCAGGCCAGGAATCAGGGCTTCTTTTAGTGCTAACCAGCGTGTATCAAGCTCTAACAAGCCGATGCCACCAGTTAGTAGAACACTGATAAAGCCCAGAGCAGAAATAAAGTTAAATTTCTTGTTACGGACAAGGTCCATACCGCCATAAATGATAGGAAATAGCAAAGCGACAACCAGCGCCATTGCTGTCCCTAGATGCTCATCGCCACTAAACTTCATCAAAATGAAGGAAGGGATAAATACGTTGAAAAGGATTTCAAATAAGGGATTCGGCTTTTTCGCCGTCGTGTTACTCATAATGTTTTACTGACTCTACTCTATGTCGGCTGTTATTGTACTTTGACAAGAAGTGTTCATCTAGTCGCGCTTGATGTAAAGCGTTAAAGCGTCGAGTTGTGTAACGACTTATGAAATAGACCGGAGCATAGCCAGTTAGTTTACATGGTTGACTACTTTTTGTGTCTTAATGACTCTCCTTCTGTGCGATGATCTGATTACGCGCTCTGAATAATCGAGTCGCCACTGTGTTGTGGTTGAGCCTCAAGGCTTGGGCAATTTCATCATGATTCAACCCAGCCACTAAGCTCAAGAGCAACGGCTCTCGGTATTTGGGTTCGAGAATCATCATTTGTTTTTGAAGCCAATCTTGGGCCATGTCGTAGTCACTGCCAGGGTAGGTTTTTGTCTGTATTGCACACTCATCAATGTCGACAAAATCGTACTGTTTTCTATCAAAGCGCCGAGCATTCTCACGACGCAAAATAGTAATGAGCCAAGACTTCGCGGCGTTGGGGTCATTTAATTTATCAAAGAATCGCCACGCTTTCAGAAAGGTTTCTTGCGCTAAATCTTGAGCAAGGTGGTGATCTTTGCATAACCAATACGCGAGACGGTAGATCTCTTGGTATCGATCTTTCGTCAGTGCTTCGTAACGTTTATGTTTTTCCATAGCATTAAGATAAAAAGTTTGGAGAGCACGTTGTGTCTGCCAGATGAACGACAACCCTTTTTATCGCTTTTACAGTGATAAAAAGGGTTGTTCGATTAGGAAGATAAATTCGAAGAGTTAACCTTCGAAATATCGAAGGGTGGCTCTGATTACTTTCTTACACGCTTAAAATGGTTGGTTGGAAAAACGTGAGTACTGGATGGCATCTGCGACTTCCTGAGCTTTAGACTCTGAAGTCATAAGGTGAAGTAGCTTAAGAGCAGCTTGATAGCTAACTAGGCTACCGTTCGAAGTGATAACGCCATCATCAATGACAAAATTCTGGTCGACTTGTACTTTGACTGCTGGGTAATCTCTTTGAAAGCCGTTTTCACCTCCGGCCCAAGTTGTTGCTTTTTTGCCGTTTAAAAGGCCAGCTTCGGCTAACAAATACGCGCCAGAGCAATTACTTGCCATCCAATCTGCCGCCTTTGAGGTAGTTTTAATAAAGTGAATGAGATCTTTATTTTCGATTAGTGCATCCATGTCATAGCTGGATGTTAAAACCAATACGTCGAGTTCCGGCAGATCACCAATCCAAGCATCCACACCAATTTTTAATCCTTCTTCAGTGGTGATGGTTTTCTGATCTGAGACGGAAATGGTGAGCACGTCATAATCACTAAACCAAGTGAGACGACTTGCGACGCCAAAAACCTCTAAAGGAGCAGTAACATCAGAGGTCAGTACGCCATCGTAAACCAGAATACCAATTCGTTTATCTGCGGCATGTGCTGTTTGAAGCACCCCAAAGAATAGGACTAGTGTCGCTATCAATAGTTGTAGTGCATTCTTCAATCCGTTTTTACCCATGGTTTTTTCCTCGCTAACAGAGCATCAAGTTATTGAGGTTCATTATATTTAGGCTAATTAGTGATTGAAGAGCCACTTGGTCTTTACTAAAGTGAATAAAATTCATGAATAGAGTTCATTGGTTATATGGATAAGATACGGTCCCTACGATTTTTTATTGCCACTTTAGATGGCGGTAGTTTTGCTGCGGCTGCCAAAGTGTATGGCACTGACCCTTCGACCGTGAGTAAAGCCATACATCGTCTTGAAAGCGATTTGGGTATACAGCTTTTTCAACGTTCTACGCGACAGAGCCGCCTGACAGAAGCTGGTCGTAGGTACGCAAATACTGCTAGGTTTGTACTGGAGGAGCTGGCGGCATGTGAGGATTCATTAAAAAGTCACAATGATGCGCTTTCAGGGCAGCTTAAGATTAATGTGCCAGTCTCGTACGGTCGCCTCTATATTCGTCCTTTATTAAAAGAGTTTTGTCGCCGCTACCCTAACATCACTATCGATATTCATTACGATGACGCCTACGTTGATATTATTGAGCAAGGTATTGATGTGTCGATTCGCTCTGGTGTCGTTCACGATAGTCAATTGATTGTGCGTCAGCTGAGCCCTATCGATTTTATCATTTGTGCCAGTCAGGATTACTTAGCGCGCCATGGTGTTCCGAGTGGCCCGGATGTATTCAATGACCATTCTTGGGTTCGTTTTCGTTTTAAACAAACGGGGAAACTGTTGCCGATTCGGATGCCAGAACCAGACGGTGCGAGTGAATATGACCCCGAAAGAAACTACATTGTAAATGACGGTGAATCCATGGCAGAGCTTTGCGCAGAAGGCTTAGGATTAACTCAGATCCCTCATTTTATCGCGAGAGACTGGCTTAAAGCGGGGCGTTTAGTGCCGATATTTCCGAGCATGCGCCAAGCAGGAAATGGCGTGTATCTTCTCTATGCCAACCGGGATTATGTGCCTGCACGAGTTAGGGTGTTCATCGATTTTATCACTCAAGCAATACAGGATATGGATGAAACGCCATTCCATACTTGGGCTGAAACGTTGCCGATTTATCGACCGAACCAAGGCGATTGAAAACTTCATGTGAGTCTTTGGTTAAAACCCCCTAAGCTATATGACGCTTTTATTGGTTTTTGTTAGTTTATTGGGCGTTATTATCGAAAAGCGCAGTTTGCTCTTCGTCACTCATAAAGGAAAGACAATGCCAACTAAGATCTTAGTGCCTGCTTTGGCCCTACTTCTCAGCGCATGTGGCGGCGATGGGGAGTCGTCAGCCCCAGCAGAAAGCGGCTCACAAAACACAGGTTCCACATCGTCACAAGGCACATTTGCCGAGCAGATGCTTGCAGCGGTCAACAGCGCTCGCTCTACTACACAACAGTGTGGCGCAACCACCATGCCACCTGTTGGGGCCCTGACTTGGAGCTACGATTTGGAAAGCGCCGCTTATCGACATTCAAGCGATATGGCGAACAGCGATTTCATGAGCCACACAGGCTCTGATGGCAGCAAAATGTCAGATCGAGTTAACGCAACGGGTTATGCTTGGAGCGCCATTGGTGAGAATGTCGCCGTAGGGCAAAGCACCATTAACGCCGTCGTGAATGCTTGGTTATCGAGTGAAGGTCACTGCCTTAATATCATGAGTGCGGATTTTGATCAGATGGGCGCGTCGCTTGTCGAAAATCACTCTGCACGTTACGGGTATTACTGGACTCAGGTTTTTGCCAAACAGCGCTAATGCGATAAAGAAGCCCGATAGATAAAAAATAAAACGCCAGCAGTCACTATCTGCTGGCGTTTTATTATTTACATCTCTTTTAGCTTGTCAGGTTACGAAGTTTTGGGTCATCCGCCAGGTATTCAACAAATTCAATCTCAAAACCTGCAGGGTCAACAAAATACACATTTTTGCGATATGGTTCATCAGCACCAGGTTGGGCAATCGGATAACCTGCATCGGTTAGTCTTTTGATGATTGCATCGACGTTGTTGGTCACATAAGCAAAATGCGCTAGCCCAACTTGGTGCCCGCTCAACTCGCGGTTTTCTCCTTCGCCATGGTCACTCATGGCTATGTATTGATACTCGTCGCCAAAATGTAGCCAGTTTCTTGGCTTGCCACTCCATTCGCCTTTACCTTCATCACGCACGTACCAATGTGGAAATGCAGTTTGGTAAAACTTCAGCATTTCAGGGATATCTTTCACGACTAAGTTAATATGTTCTAGTTGGATCATGATGTGCTCCTTTTTGTCATTTTCTAGCCAACGATGAATATGCTAAAACCTCAAGTAAAGTTGAGGTAAAGGGCTTTTTTGATTTTATTTGTAGACGCCATTTATAAAGGTCAGGCAGCTGACACTGAAGAGTTGGCTCACACAGAAATCATTGAAACCTTGTGCAAGATTGGAAAGATGTTACATGATGGGGGACTTCCAGTTAACCGTTTGATTTAAGTAAGCAAAAGATGAAAGTTTTTACACTTAATCATGATGTTGAGAATTTCCCTTTTTTACAAGAAACTCAACTAGAGATTTCTATACAATACTCGGATGGCGATTTGCGGGAGTTATGTGGTGAGCGTGTCGCTGATACTTGGATGATTATTGATTTGGAGTGGGTGAGTGATAACCACATGCTTACAACAAAACCTGATTTTGCAATCTGGCGTGCAGGCGAGTTTGCTTGTTCTGAGTCCGCATATAATCAAATAAACGAAGCTCTTGATTCCAGTTGTGAGTTTTTGCCATTACGCGTCGCTGGCGAGCGTTGGTATGCTATAAACATACTCAAAACTTGCGATGCCATTGATAAGGATCGCACTGTGTTAAATGTAAGAGCTAATGGTAAGCCAAGTCGTGTAAAGCGGTTTAAAAAATTAGTGTTGAGTAGTAAATCAATCAAATCCGGAGGCTTGTTCAGGATTGAAAATAACGGAAGCGGTGTTTACTGCAATGATGAATTAGGTGGTTTGTATGAAATTTACCATCGTTGTCAGCTAAAAGGCCTGATATTTGAAGCAGTAGAAACGAGTTAAAGCCCGCAATGTTTCACCCTAAGTGTATTTCGGCAGCTTTATTTTACGCTGTTATTTCTAGTAATAATTTGTTTCCCCCCCCCCAAAAAAAAACAAAAAAGCCAGCAGTTAATACCTGCTGGCAAAGTCTTTGGGCTTCTAGGTTTTTTGATTTTATTTCTTGTTACTCATCGCTGTCACGGTGCCCCGATTGGTTTTCCGGGGAAGAAAACACAGCACCGTGCGCTTTGTGCTCAAGAAATTGGAGATTAACCTTGCTTACGGATTAGGTAGTCAAATGCGCCTAAGCTTGCTTTTGCACCTTCACCCATCGCAATGATGATCTGTTTGTAAGGAACGGTTGTTGCGTCACCTGCTGCGAACACACCTTCTAGGCTAGTATCGCCACGGCTGCCGACTTCGATTTCGCCGCGCTCAGATAGCGCTACTTCTGAATCTTTTAGCCATTCTGTGTTCGGTACTAGACCGATTTGAACAAAGATACCTGACAATTCAATCTCTTTGATTTCGTCTGTGTTGCGGTCTTTGTACTTCAAGCTTGTTACGCGAGTACCGTCGCCCACTACTTCTGTTGTTTGCGCCATCGTGATGATGTCTACGTTTGGTAGTGAGTTCGCTTTGTCGATAAGCACTTGGTCTGCACGAAGTACGTCTGCGAATTCAAGAACCGTTACGTGTTCTACGATACCAGCAAGGTCGATAGCTGCTTCGATGCCTGAGTTACCACCACCGATAACTGCAGTTTTCTTGCCTTTGAACAGTGGACCGTCACAGTGTGGGCAGTACGCGACACCTTTGTTACGGTACTCTTGCTCACCCGGAACGTTCATTTCACGCCAGCGTGCACCAGGGCTTAGGATGACACTCTTACTCTTCAGCGTTGCACCGCTTTCAAGTTGGATGTGAATCAAGCCATCTTCAGTGTGTGCTGCGCCCATTAGCTTCTCAGCTTGTTGCTCAGTCACGACGTCTACGTCGTATTCTTTTAGGTGTTCTGCTAGGTCTGTTGCCAGTTTTGGACCTTCAGTGCGTTTTACCGAAATGAAGTTCTCGATTGCCATGGTGTCCATAACCTGACCACCAAAACGCTTAGCAACAACGCCAGTACGAATACCTTTACGAGCAGCGTATAGTGCAGCTGCGCTACCACCAGGACCACCGCCGACAACAAGTACATCGTATGGGTCTTTTTCGCTCAGTGCTTTCGCGGCTTTCTCGCTCGCGCCGTCATCCACTTTGTTTAGGATTTCAGTCAGAGACATACGGCCTTGACCGAATAGCTCACCGTTCACGAATACGCTTGGTACGGCCATGATGTCGCGTTGTTTCACTTCATCTTGAAACAAACCACCGTCGATCATGGTTGCTTTTACTTTCGGGTTGATCGCCGCCATCATGTTGAACGCTTGAACCACGTCCGGACAGTTTTGACACGAAAGTGAAATGAAGATTTCTACGTCTAGATCTTTGTCTAGTGCTGCGATTTGCTCAATCACTTCTGGTTCTAGTTTGATTGGGTGACCGCCAGAATGAAGCAGTGCCAATACTAGAGAGGTAAATTCGTGACCCATTGGCAAGCCTGCAAAGCGTAGTGCTGTGCCTTTTGCTGGGTTAGTTACCGCCATCACTGGTTTACGTGCGCTTGCGTTGTCGTCACGTTCAACGGTGATTAGGTCGCTCATCTCTGCGATTTGGTTCGCTAGAGACAAAATGTCATTCGATGCTTTGCTTTCATCTAGACTAACCACTAAACGAACTTCTTCTTTTACATTAGCCAGATATTGTTTGAGTTGTTGTTGGATCGCTTGGTCTAACATAGTTGTTACTACCCTAAAAATATTAAAAGTGGTTACTGTAGATAAAACCTGAGGGGGAGAGAGCAAATCAGGCAGAAGGTCGTCAAGGTATCTAACCTGAAGTGCTCTCTAATTCAGTTCTAATCAGAAAAAGGAAATCGGAACTGATTAGAACTTAAATTTCAGTGGCTTAGATTTTGCCAACTAGGTCTAGTGATGGAGCTAGTGTCTCTTCACCTTCTTTCCATTTAGCTGGGCAAACTTCGCCTGGATGTGCTGCTACGTATTGAGCTGCTTTCACTTTGCGTAGTAGGTCTTCTGCGTCACGACCGATACCTTCAGCAGTGATTTCCATTGCTTGGATAGTACCTTCTGGGTCGATTAGGAACGTTGCACGGTCTGCAAGACCTTGACCTTCACGCATCACACCGAAGTTGTTTGTGATGTTGCCTGTTTGGTCGCCAAGCATGTAGTACTGAATCTTACCGATTGTGTCTGAGCTGTCGTGCCATGCTTTGTGAGTGAAGTGTGTGTCAGTTGATACTGAGTAAACTTCTACGCCACGTTTTTGTAGCTCTTCGTAGTGGTCTGCTAGGTCGCCCAGTTCTGTTGGACATACAAACGTAAAGTCTGCTGGGTAGAAGAAGAATACTGCCCATTTACCTAGAACGTCTTGTTCTGTTACTTCAACGAATTCGCCGTTTTTGTACGCTGTAGCTGCAAATGGTTTGATTTGAGTATTAATCATAATTTACTTTCCTTTGAATGTTTTAAGCTGAGCTGTTGTTGCTTTCGGAAAGTATATTCTCATCGGAGTGTGTTTAAGGAAAATCGCTTGTAACTATCCTATTGATAGCCATTTCCTATTTCACTTGATAGGGAAATCCGATGTAAGAGGGGTTCCTTTGATAGGTTTTATTGAAGATGAAGGCAGAGTAGCAATAGAGAATAGCGGAGATGACCTTAAGTGGATCGTCTGAATAAGATCGAAAGAGCCTGCATCTCGGCAGGCTCTTTCTAATAGGAAGTTGGGAAGCGAATGCTTCTATTTTTTTAGCTCAGATTGTCGAGCACTTTGCCACACAACTTCTTCAGCATGATCATTTCATCCAACTCTAAGGTGATTTTACACATCATGGCGTTTGGCACTGACTTGGCTTGTTCTTTAAGGTCACGACCTTGTTCTGTTAGGTTGAGTACGCGAACGCGTTCATCGGTTTCACTTCGGCCGCGTTCTACATAACCTTTTGCTTCTAAGCGTTTGAGCAGCGGTGTGAGTGTGCCAGAGTCCAAATGCAGTTGTGATCCCAGCTCTTTCACGCTGGCACCGTCTTTCTCCCACAGCACCATCATCACTAAGTACTGCGAGTAAGTCAGATCAAGCTCGTCCAGCAACGGGCGGTAAGCTCGGATCACTGCATTTGCTGCGCTGTAGAGCGGGAAGCAAACTTGGTTTTCGAGTAAGAGTTTATCGTTGTCGGTCATGGTATTGTCGGTGTAACACTGGCTCATTGGTGTTGCCTACCTGCTTACAGAGAAAGAGAGTTATAAAATAAATTGTGCACAATATAGTTGCAAACTATCTTCACTTCGATGTAAGATTGCAAGCAATTAAATTGTGCGCAACTTAAATTAAGAAGGACACTCGCATGACTACTCTATACAAAACTCAAGCTACCGCTTTGGCTGGTCGTAATGGTCAAGTAAAAACTGATGACGGTCTTCTCGATCTAGAGCTGTCATACCCGAAGGAAATGGGCGGCACAGGCGCAGCAACTAACCCAGAACAGCTGTTCGCAGCGGGCTATTCAGCGTGTTTTTCTAACGCGATTTTGCACGTAGCACGTGAAGGTAAAGTAAACCTGAAAAGCGCTCCTGTAACGGCAGAAGTGGGCATTGGTCCAAATGATAACGGTGGCTTTGCACTGACAGTGAGCCTAGCGGTAGAGCTAGACATGCCACAAGAACAAGCGCTAGAGCTAACGCGCATTGCACACCAAGTTTGCCCATATTCAAACGCAGTTCGTGGCAACATTGATGTGGCAGTAACGGTAAACGGCGAAGCAATTTAAGCGGTTCTTACCACGTTACAAAGACAAGAAAGCCTGCAAGTGCGCAGGCTTTTTTTGATTGGTATGAGTCGAGAATACTTAACGCGACTCTAGCGGGTAAGAGCGGTAGCTCCACATGCCGTATGTACGCAGTGCATCGCGGTAGATACCAAGCAGTTCGCTATCGCTGGCTTTGGCTAAGTCTTTCAGTGGCTTGTCTGGGTAGCTTACGGTGTCGAAAGTGATGCCTTGTGGGCCAGTTTGCCAACTTGCGATTTCAAACAATGTTTGACCACGGCGCACGTGACTCGCTGAGCTGATGATGGTCGCGTGTTTAATGTTATGACGCGCCAATGCGTAGCTGCTAAATAGAGCGTTACCTACCGTGCTGGTGGCGTAGTTTTCTTCAATGATGCGATCTTTGCTGATGCCTTTTTCAATCAGCCAATCCGCCATTAACTTGCCTTCGGTTTTGTGGTTCTTCGGTACACCACCCGTCAATACGATCAACGCGTCTGGATTTGCTTTCGCCATTGCTAGCGTGGTTTCCAGACGCTCAACCAAGATTTGATGCATTGAACCATCTGGGTTCAGCGCGTATCCCAACGTGACTATAGCGCCTTTGTCATCCAGTTTGCCTTTATCGGCTTTCTCTTTTAGTGGCGTTGCAAGTACGCGGTCTACGGTGTCGAAGATGCGTTGGATATCTGCCGCTTTACCTGCATTGAGCTTCATCAGCGTCGCCATGTGTTTCGCTGATTCTGCTTGGTTGCCCTCAAAGCGTTGCCATACCGCTAAGTAAGCGTGCAAATCCACATCGTCTGGTGCGACAGAAAGAGCTTGTTCAAATAGTTCAATCGCGCGGTCTGCATTCTTGTTGTAGATCTGTGCGTTTGCCGCAGAAATCAGTAGGTCAGTGCGGTACGGCTCAAGTTTGTAGGCTTCTAGTAAGCGGTCGGTAACAATCTCCATGTTGCTCGGCATTTTGGCGGTAAAACCCGCATGCGAGATACGCGCAGGGGATTTGAATGCTTGTACCGCGTCATTCAGCAGTTGGTCGACAACCTGACGTTTGGTGACGATCTGTGAGTAGTCGGCGGAAGATTGGATAGCAGCATCGTTAGCCGCGATAGAGTATGGGGCAGCAGTCAGCGCAATTACGCTACCAAGAGCAATGGCAAGTAAGTTCTTCTTCATGGAATGTCCTAGAGGTGCTGTAGTACCTAGTTTTTATTGTGCCTAGCGTTGTAGGTCTAACGGGGTCGATAGAATTTTTTCAGTCTAGGTTCGCTTCATGAATAATCTGTGAAATGAATCCCAACTCAGCCGAGCAAATGAACGCGCGTGGTCAAAACGCGAAGTAGGATCACGAAAACACTGAGGTATTCATTCGTGTTCTAAGTAATTGGATTAAAAGATAAACAGCGTTTGGAAGAACGGATTTAAGCAACCAGAGTAAGAAATGAAAAAGCCTGCAACGATGCAGGCTTTTGGTTTATTTGATGGCAGTGCAGAAGCTAACGTCTGCATGGTGCGTTTGTGGGTCAAAGCTGTGGTAAAGCTCAAAGCAAGGACGGTCGTCGTTCTCAATACCGGATTCAATTACCTTGCTCATGACATCATCCCATGCTTTTGAGTATTGGCTCGGGTCAGTAATGTGCTGGCGCATCACCGCATATTGACCACCGGGGAAGTCTTGCAGCTCAATGCCTTTTGGAACTTCCGTATCTTCTGGCACCATCAAGCAGATATCAGTGCGACACTTCTCGTCTGGCGTGATTTCAGGATTGTCATGGTAGATGAAGATGCAGGTATTGCCCGCCAAACCTTTCATTCCTGCCCATTGATACAGGCGACCTGATGGCTCTTCATAGCCTTGCCCGTAAGGGCCGTTTACGCGAATGTAAGCCAGTTTTGCTTTTTCAAAGTTTTGCGTTTCCATTGTCGTGCTCCATTTGGTGAGTTCAGAGCCAGTATATGAATCGCTTGGTGTTACTTCGTTTCCATTCTTGCGCAACGTGTGTCCAATCTTGCTGTTTCGTGCTAATTCAGAAAATTGCTGATAGTTTTCGCAGTCACGAAAGGCCGTAGGTGTAACGCCATAATGTTGTTTGAAGGCTTTGGCTAAGCTCTGTGAGCTAGAAAATCCGTACTCTAGGGCAATGTTCAATACTGGTTGCTTGGATTTGAATAAGTCATCGGCGGCGGCTTCTAGACGCAAACGTCGAATGAAATCAGCCAATGTCTCGCCTTGCACGGCTTTGAAGGTGCGATGAAAGTGATAAGGGGAAAGGTTCGCCAGCGCGGCCACTTCTGGCAGGTTGAGTGGTTCATTAAAGTGTTGCTCTAAAAAGCGAATCACAGGAACCAGTCGTTGGTGGTAGTCGACGCGCATCGGGGTATTTCCTTGTTCTGTTCAGCTTGTATTCTCTGCTCAAAGCCTACCGCAATCCAACAAGCTTGCAAGGGAGTAGGGTGAGAAATGCGTGGCGAGATGAGCGTCAATCAGTCACACTCAACGAACAGATGTTTAAGCAAAAACGTTGTGCTCATTATCTTTACTAACCGCTAGGACAATCATGATAGCTTGGAAACAGTCTATGCCAGAGTACGAATGGCTCGTTCATCAAGTTTGGTACTTGGAAGTGCTAGAGGGTGAAGTCATTGACCCCAAGCCGCACCTTATTCCAAACCCGCGTGCTCATTTACTCTTTACGCCATCAGAGCAAGGCTACAGCTACGACACGAGAGACACTAAGCTTGCTGGCAAAGGCTGCCATTTATTAACGGCTAACGAACATTTGCTGTTGTTGGAAGATAGGGCACCCATCAAGCGTATTGGTATCACCTTTCGCCCAGAGGGTTTGTATGCCATTGAATCACGGTTTAGTGATGCATCCCAAGTAGCTGCAATTAACCAATGCGAATGGTTTGATTGGCTTAACGCGGCGTTTGATGAGCGCTTTCAACAAGGTCTATGGCAGTTAGAGTTGCAGGATTCACCGCAATGTTTGCTGAGCTACATCAAACAACATTTAGATGCGTTAGATACCGCCCCTTGCCGTACCAAACCGTTTTTGGCATCGCAAAAAGCGGTATCCGTGATGGACGCTCAAGCACTACGCTCACCTGAACTAGCGATGGATATTGATGAGATAGCCAAACAGTGCGCCTGTTCTCGAAGAACGCTTGAGCGCAGTTTCAAGCAAGTGGTGGGGTTGAGCGTTAAGCAGTATCAACAAATGGCGCGTCTGGAGCAGATGATTTTTACCCTCTACAAGCAACAAGAGGCGATTGATTGGGCGAGTTTCTCACAACAATTTGGTTTCAGTGACCAATCGCATTTGATTCGCACCCTCAAACAGCAGCTACGAAAAACGCCGAGCAAATACTTGAAAAAGCGTGACTTAACCATCGATATCTATGGCGATTTTGAGTCGTAATACATTGCTAATCAGCCCGAAAGTTGTCGCAAAAATCCAATTCTTCTCTTATCCGCTGGGCTACTATTTTCAGCAGATAACGAGGTAACACATGTCATATCAAAAACTAAAACAAGGCGAAGCCATCCCATTTAATGAATCTTTGACTATCCAACTGATTCAAGGCTCTGATCTACAAGATATTATCGAGATGTTGAACGACGATAAGGTCAATCAATATCTGTTCTTCGCACCTGCTGACAACAGCCTATATGAAGGCTTCTTTGGCCCTATTATTGAAAATACGGCACAAGCGATTAAAGACGATGTTTGGCCAGATAGCCCAACGTTCGTGATTCGCGACCAACAAGGTCTGTACATGGGAATGTGTGCAGTGACCGCGGTGATGTTCTTAACTGGCAACTACGAAGTGGGTTATCAATTACCAACTTGTGCATGGGGCAAAGGCGTTGCGACTCGCGCTTGCCAAATGATGACCGAGATTGGATTTACTGAGCTAAACGCCCATAAAGTCAGTGCGGATTGCTACGCTTCTAATGCTGGTTCTTACAAAACGTTAGAGAAAAATGGTTTTACTCAAGAAGGCCGTCAGAAAGACTACTACAAACGAGAGCAAGGCTTTGACGACAAGCTTTACTACGGCATGACCGCAGAACAATTCGCGTCTTTAAATCGCTAATAATTAGCTAACAAAAAAGGCCGTTAACCCAAATGCTCGGGTTAACGGCCTTTTCTATATTCAGCGCTAAATGGCAAAGGCTTAGTTGCCTTGGTTTTGGCTTTGAAGCTTCTCTTTTGCTTCTTCAACCTTTGAGAAATCCAATCCCAATTCGTCTACCGCTTCTTTGATTAGCGCAGGGTTTTGCATCACTTGCGCCATCAGCATTTGTAGCTTGTCTTGTGGCAAGCCTAGTTGGCTGATTGTTGCCATTGCCGCTAGAGGGTTTTGCGTCAGAGTCTGAAAAATCTCGTTGATTTGTTCGTCGCTGATGTTGTTCTCTTTTAGCAAGGCGATAATTGGGTTCATCATATTTCCTTTCAATTATTCATTGGATGACACTGAGGTGCAGTGTATCACTCGGTTACCTGTGTTTGTACTAGCTGAATAATTGGGGTAATCACTCAACTTTTCAATACCCCGTTAGTTCCATATAACCTGTCCCAGAATGAGAGCCCTCAATACGCACTGGGCCTTCCCAATAAGGCACAGAAAGGGGCATTTTCGCGTTCGGGTTGAGGGCAGAAACCGTAAGTTCGATTTGCTGGTTAGGAATCGATACTTGCCACTCGGTTGGATACTTTCGCCCTTGGATTTCTGTTTGCTTAGTTGCCTTTAACTGAATGTCTTTTTGAGAAATGGCGATGCCAGAGCCATCTTGCTGCATCAGTCTTGCGTTGGAGTAACTGGCTGCTCCGGTTTTGGAATCCCGCAACTGGAACACCACCAAGCTGGTGTCGTCACTCAATCTTAGGGCAAACCAGTCCCAGCCTTGTTGTGAGTCGAGTAAGAATTGCGAGCTCCACTCTCGGTCTATCCAGCCTTTGCCCGACACTTGATGGGTTTTGCTGTCGATCGTGACTTCACCGGAGACATCAATAAACGGTTGGCTGTAGTAATACGAAGCCACCTGACCATCGGCGCTTTTGGTGCTGTACCCTTGCTCTCCTTGTTTTTGATACGGTGCGCTGCTGGTAAGAGTGAGCGAATAGCCAAACTGTTCGGAGTTTGCATTCAATGTGGCAGGGAAGAGATCGGTGGTTGAAGAAGTCCACTGCCAATCATCGAGATAAACCCGAAATGGTGAAGTGTCGACGCCAGCGAGAGAGGCTTGATCGCGCGACCATTTTTCATCGGCGTAGTGTTTGTCTGCGGTCGTCACTGCGCTGTGCGCCATGTAGATTTGTTGAGCTTGCCATTCGGTTTTCTTCACGTCATCTTCGCCCGTTGGCGGCGCAGCAGCAAAGCGAAACTGTGTCCACTGGACGCCAAGTGGAGTGCCATCTTCATCAATTAAGTTAGCGGTTAAGTACCACCATTCATGACGAAAGTTTGGGTGTGCTTGATGGTCTGCAGGGAAGGTGAGTTCAATCCCTTTTTCTACGGGTGTGAATAGGTTGCTTTCGCTTTGCATATCTCCACTGCCCAGAAAAGTTCCCATATTTTGTTGCTGCGCATCTTCACAACCGAATAGGAATAAGCTGCTTATGAGTAGAGTAAGTTTGCTTGCCAATCGAACCATCACAACACCTCGCTTTGCAAACTGGATACGACAGGCTTACTGACCAATCGCCACAGCGGAATCAAGGTTGCGATCACTGCCACCAAGATTGTGATTGCCGCAATGCTGAGGGCGTCACTCCAATTCCACAGATAATTTAAGCTCCAACCAAAAGCTCGTAAGGTGACGATGTCTGTCAGTACGTAACCCACCATGGCTCCGAGGGGCAGGGCGATAACCAGAGTAAAACTGACCAAAGCGACGATCTGTCCGACCACCATGGTCATTAATTTACGACGACTAACGCCAAGTGCATACAGCCTTGCAATGGCGGCTTTACGCGCGTCGAGCAACATGAAACAAGCGCTGAACAAGCCAATCACCGCGACCATCAACGTCACGCCGTTGAGCGCACGCGTAATGGCGAAGGTCTGCGAGAAAATATCCAACGCGATGGATTTGATTTGCGCCTGATCGTAGAGCTGACTTGGATGCAGATTCAATTGCTCGCGCAGTTGCTCGTAGACGATTTGTGGTTCACCTGAGACTTTAATGCCAAGGCTTGTTGGCAGGTCGGTAAAGCCGCTCTCTTGCCATAGCTTTGGTGCTAATAACACTTCACCGTTGGGTGAGCCGTAATCGTGGAATACCGCACCCACAAGCAGGTTGTTATTTGGAATGGCATCAAGCGTGAGCTCGCTACCCAAAGATAAACCCAGTTTGACCGCAGTAGGTTCACTGATGGCGACCAACTCACCTTGGTAAAAACGTGACCAGAAGTTCTCCAAATGCGATTTGAACACCATGGTTTGTTCTAAGGTGTCTTTGTCTTTTGTGCCAAGCAAAATCGGTAAGCCTTGCAGGTTATCGTCGACGTAGTATTGCTTGTAGACGGTCTCAACCTTCTCGAACTGCCCTAACGCGCGCTCCACATCTGCGATTTCGCCTTGCGCAGGGCTAACGTAAATATCGGCGTGCAGTCTTTGTTCTAACCACTGTTTTAGGGTGGACTCGAAGCTACCAACTAGCGTGTTCATCCCCATATTGGCAGTAACGGCGAGTAGCAGTGCCATCATGGCGAGAGAAAGCGGAGAAATCAGCTCGTGCAGCTCTGCAAACAGATACTGCATCAAACCGGAAGTGGTGCGCTTTTCACACCAATTGGCTAACACGCTGAGTGTTTTGGGTAGATACAAAGGTATCGACACCACAAGCACACCGAGCCACGCCATGGTAAATCGGTGGTGCTCACTCAGCCATAACCCTGCGAGTGCGAGAGTTGTCAACGCAGCACCTATCACGAACAATTGGTTTTCGTTAGAAGCTTCAGGTGCTTGATAAAATCCGCCATGAGAAGAGAGCGGTTGGCGCACTCGTTGTTTGAAGTGCTGCCAACATGCCAATAGGGTTGCGGCTAACGTGAGCAGCAGGGCTTGCGCCCACCATTGCCACTGCCAAGTGCCGGGCAGCAGTGTCGCACCATAAAGTTGTTCTAAAGTCAGAGCTACAGTCGGATGCAACCAATGGCTGAGCTGCATGCCCAATACAAAACCAAGGGAAGCACCGATGGTAACGAGAATAGTGAGTTCAACTAACAGCGCAGAGAACACAATGCTCGGCGCAACACCCGCCTGTTGAATTTGCACTAACAGCCGATTGCGTTTAAGCAAGCTGTACTTTACGCCGTTGTAGGCAATGAACAACCCGACTAAAAAGGCAAGTAAGCTCATTGCGGTGAGATTGAGGTGAAAGCTGTCGGTCAGCGAACCAAGGTCTGTACTTTGGTTATTGGAAATCCATTGCCCTTGCTCACCAATGATGCTTTGCCAATTTGCTTGCGTGCCTTTATGCCCTTTATCACCCGAATGGAAAACCGCAATGTAACTGAGCTGTCCTTGTTTATTGAGCAGTTGCTGGGCAAAGCCAATGTCCATCAACATTCGGCTACCTAACTGCCATTCGTCAGGCAACACCACCACTTTGGTTGGAATGTCGTCCAAAGTTAGGGTTTCTACCTCCCCTAAGTTTTGATGTTGAGATTGGCTCATCATTACGATCGGCTTGCCAGCCAAAAGCTCAGGCAAAGGTAAAGCACTGTCGAACAAAGACACGTTCTGTTCACTATCCGATGAATAGCGAGAACGTGAAGAGATAGCGGCAATCAACTCGCTGCCTTGTACTGACCAGCGACGCCCTTGTTCGTCTCTCACTCGCCCTTCGATTACCGGTAGTGCTGCACTGAGCCCATTTTGTCTAAGGGTGAAGTAGAGCGATTCGGGCAGATAGTTTTGCCCTGCTGGTGGAATAATTACGTTCTGAGCTTGTGCGCTGAGCTGCTCGGTAGACTCAGCATAACTGCGCTTGGCATTGAGGTTGATGGCTTGCACCGCAACAAACAAGGTCACTGCCAGCACTATACCGATCAGAATTGCGGCGGCTTGCAGTGGCGCCTGCCGATAGTGCGCTACAAACAGATTCAGGGCGAGTCGAGTATGCGTGAATCTGGTGTTTGGTTGCTTAGCTTGCTTCATGGCGAAGCTCATGTTTGTTTTGGTGATGACTGTTCTGTAGCTGACTATTATCTAATCGCAGCCGTGTTTTCATAAACTCAGCGCATTCAGGGCTGTGGGTGACTAACAGCACTGCCGTATTGCCTTGGGTGGTGATTTCACTGAGTAGCTTCATCACTTCTAACCCCGCTTTTTGGTCGAGGTTACCTGTGGGTTCATCAGCAAGTAGCAGTTTAGGTTTGTGTGCTAAGGCGCGCGCAATAGCGACTCGTTGTTGTTGACCGCCGGAAAGGGCAGAAACATGTCTATCGAGCAGTTGGCTGATGCCTAGAGTCTCGACCAAATAATCGCACCAGTCATTCCATTTTTGTTGATTCAAATGCAGAGGGAAGGCGATGTTTTGCTGCACGTTGAGCGGCGTTAATAGATTGAATTGCTGGAAGATAACACCGAGTTTTTGATGTCGAAATCGGCTCCATTGTGGGTCTTTCCAAGCCGCCGTGTTATCGCCATCTAACCACAACTTACCATCGGAAAGCGGCTCAAAGCCAGCGATGACATTGAGTAAGGTACTTTTGCCGCTACCACTTGCACCCGTCAGCGCAACGCTCGCTCCTGTGTTCAACGTAAAGTCGACGCCTTCCAACACGCGATGTGTCTCTTTGCCATCGACAAAGCTTTTGCTGGCGTGTTTGAGTGTGACAAGTGGGCTTTCCATTTCCTCTCCCTGTATTCAAAAGGTGTCGTTTCTTTTGGCAATCGCTATTGCAGTTCGTTCTTTAGAAACTTTAGACAACAATCAGATAAAAACAGCGATTTACATCGATTTCTTAATAACTTGTACTGAAAAGAAGAGGGAATAGATTAAACGAGAAGGGGATATGACAGGCATTAAAAAAGCCCGAGTCAGACTCGAGCTTTCAAATACATTCAGCGTGGTCAGCTTACACGTAGTACGCTTCAACTTCGCCTTTAAGTTTGATTAGCATTGGGTTACCGAAACGGTCTTTTGCTTTAGGAGAAGCAATTTTTACCCAACCTTCGCTGATGCAGTATTCTTCTACGTCAGTACGCTCTTGGCCGTTGATACGAATACCGATTTGGTGCTCGAAGCATTCTTTGATGAAGAATGGGCTACGTGGGTTACCCGCTAGGCGATCTGGTAGAGCTGGTTTAGCTGTATCTGTCATTTTGTTTGACCTAAATTCCGTAAAAAGTGCGCTATTGTAGTCAGTGCACTGTATGTGTTCAAGATATGTTGAGAGTGGATGCGTTGTTTAACTTTCAAGTACCGCCTATAACCCCTTTAAATACTGCGCGTTGGCTGTTGGTTGAATCATGGCATTCAGCGTTTGGACGGCTTGTTCACTGTGATCTTCAAGTAGAGCTAAGAACGCGTCAATCAACTCAGGTTTGCTTGCTGAGACTTTTGTTTCGGTCTGGATATCACACAGATCGATCAACACATCGGTAAACAATTGCGGCAGATCGTGCAGCACTTGCAGGTTTAAGATGTTGTGCTCGCTGTAGATTGAATTGTGGCTGCCTTTTTGTTTTTGCACCAAGTAAGGATTGTCTTTTAAGTTGATGATAGACGTGCGTTTATCACAGCGTTTCAAACAACTTTTGTTGACCTTCACCTTACGGCATCCTTCGGTTTGTTGAAACAAACATTGGCGGCTCGTGAGTAGAGTGTTCGGGTGATAAATGCTGTAGAAGCTGCGCATGTTTTTCGGACGCTTTATGTGACGCACCTGCTTCATATTCAGCTCGTTAGAAACAAACGCGCCACTTGCCGCGAACTCGTCTTGAAGGCATTTAAACGCGTATGAGTTCACCGTGTTCAGTTGTGGGCCTGCCACCCAGCCTAAGCCGAGCTCTTTTGCGATCATGCCGACACCTGAGTTGTTGGTGATCAACAACTCAGGTTGGATGGTTTCCAAAAATACGCGCGCGGCGTGGTAGTCTTCGCCAATCAAAATGGCTGGGAACCAAGGTTTGAGCATTGGGTTGGCTTGGAACAATTCAATCATCGCGCTCAGTTCACCAGACAATCCCATTGGCAATTGATAGTAAACATCAACGTCGTGGTATTCGCACAGCATGGCTTCTTGTGCTGACGAGATCAGAACCGATAATTTTGGCGCACCTTGGCGAGGTTCTGGTTGAGGTAACGTTGGCAGAGTTGGCACATCAATCGACCCTTTCAAGCTGCTGCCGGATACTTGTGTTGAAGTGACATCGAACGACTTAGTTTGCTCTGCCACTTTCTCAATGATCGCGGTTTTGTCATCGTAGAGTTTCTTTTTCACCGCTTGTACATCATCAGCAGACTGGCATTGGTAAACCTTCGAAAAATGCTTTACAGCATGGTCGCGCGGGTTGTCGATGTACATCGCCTTGCCGAAATCACCTTGCAAAAATGCGTTGGAGAAATCACGGTTGAACACTGTGTATAACTCTGTGGTGTCTTCAGAGAGTTCCAAACCCTCGCACAAGCGATCAATCTGTTTACGCCAGTTATCGACCACGGTGTACACGTAGTGGGATTTCTTAATGCGGCCTTCCACTTTCAACGAATACACACCCGCATCAGCAAGCGCTTCCAAGTCCCCAAAGGCGGAGTTGTCTTTCATATTGAGTGGGTAGTTGTTGCCTGTTTTGGTCGTTTCGTACTGTTCGCGACAAGGTTGGCTACAGCGTCCACGGTTACCTGATGCGCCATTGCGAGCGGAACTGATGTAGCAAATTCCGGAGAATCCGATGCAGTATGAGCCGTGGACAAACACTTCCATCATTACGTTGTGCTCGCGACCAAATTGCGCCAGATGTTTTATCTCACTGATGTTAAGTTCGCGAGATAAGTTTACTCGGCTTGCGGTGAGCTGGTTGAGAAAGAGGATTTGGCCTTCGTTATGCGTGTTCAGTTGCGTTGAAGCGTGCACATCCAAATCGGGAAAGTGATGTTTGAGAATGTAGGCCAGACCGAGATCTTGTACGATCACGCCATCGATTTTGGTGGTGTTCAGTTGGCTGAGCAAGCGAACAATCGCTGGAATTTCACTTTCTAAAATCAGCACATTCAACGTTAGGAAAATCTTACAGCTGTGCTGATGGGCTAACGTTAACACGCCATTTAAGTTATCTAAGGTGAGGTTGGTCGCTCGGTTACGAGCATTGAAGCGGTCGAGCCCACAGTAAATTGCATCGGCGCCAGCGGCAATGGCGGCTTTGATGGAATCTAAATCACCACCGGGTGCTAATAACTCAAATTGATCGCGTGTCACTACTTTTCTCTTTCTTACTAAAATAGGCTGCAAATGTTACGTATTTCACGCTTTTGATGCTCGGCTAGTTAATGCTTTATTAATCTGAATCAATTAATCCGTGTTACACGGTCGACTCTTGAGTGGGTAGAGTGCAATTCGCGATAGTGGGATCTGACTTCTATAGTTTTCCTACACTTGGTTTTTCTATATCTAGTTTTCGACTCAGAGAGAGGAAGGGACGACAAATGAAAAAAGTAATCATCGGGTTGGTCGTGGCGTTGACGTCATTGAGTGCGTTGGCTGGTGAGGGTGTGGTAACCGTTGCGAGCACGCATTCAGCAAAAGATACGGCGGATAAATTTGTCGCTATCGCGCAAGAAAAAGGGTTGAACGTCTTTGCGCGCATTAACCATCAAGAGAATGCCACGAAAGTCGATATGACGTTGCGACCAACCGAAGTTATCGTGTTTGGAAACCCTAAAGTGGGCACGCCACTGATGATCTGTGCGCAGGAAGTGGCGCTCGATTTACCCCAAAAAGTGTTGGTGTATGAAGATGCTGAAGGCAAAACGTGGTTAGCTTATAACGATCCTATGTATTTAAAGCAGCGCCATCATATTGAAGGCTGTGACGAGGTATTGAACAAAATCAGCGGCGTGCTGGGCAATTTAACCAACGCGGCGGCGAAGTAGGGCTGGTTATTGGCTTCGCTTTTTTTACTCCGAAAACGAAAAAGCCAACCTCACAAGGAGGTTGGCAAATCTTACCTAAACTGGGGGTAAATAAGATCAGGAGGTGGCGAGTACGCTGTGCACTTCTGACTTAATTGAGTCAGACTGCGTGCCGAAAATCGCTTGTAAACTGTCGCCAATCACTAACACATCTCGCGCGCCAAGTGCTTTTAGCTTAGCAACATCAACGTTAGCAATGTCTTTCACCGATACGCGCAGACGAGTGATACACGCATCGACTGACTTGATATTGGCTTTGCCGCCCAATGCCGCTACTACATCCACCGCGATTTCATCAGGCTGTCCGGCAATCTTCACTTCTGCAGTGTCGGTTTCGCGACCCGGCGTTTTTAGATCCAACTTCACAATTAGGAAGCGGAACAAACCGTAGTACAGCGTCGCCCAGATTGGACCGATGATGATGAACATCCACGCGTTGGTCGACATTGGGTAGTAAAGGAAGAACTGGATCGCGCCGTGCGCAAAGTCCGTACTGTGTTTGATTTCCAAAAACGCGGTGATCGCAAACGCAATACCGGTGAGGAAAATATGGATCACGTACAGCACTGGCGCGACGAATAGGAAGGTAAATTCGATTGGCTCTGTGATACCAGTTAACCAAGAGGCCAACGCCGCAGACATCATCAAACCGCCGACGATTTTCTTACGCTCAGGAGACGCGCAGTGGTAAATCGCCAGTGCCGCTGCTGGGAGCGCCCACATGGAGTACATAAAGCCACCAGACAGATAACCTGCGGTTTTATCGCCTGCGAAGAAGCGAGTGAGCTCACCAGTAAACTCTTTGCCTGTTTCTGGGTCTACATAGCTGCCGACTTCAAAGAAGAACGGCGCATTCCAGATGTGGTGCAAACCAACCGGGAGTAAAGAACGTTCGCCAGCGCCGTATACCGCCCACGCGAGTACAGGGTTTTGGTACGCTGCCCAATGAGAAAATGCATCAAGAAGTTGTCCGACAGGTGGCCATGCAAACGCGAGAATCGCACCAACGACGATCGCCGATAAACCGGTGACAATGGGCACAAATCGCTTACCCGCGAAAAAGCCCAAATATTCCGGCAGCTTGATGTTGTAGAAGCGGTTGTACATGATTGCCGCGACCGCACCGATAAAGATGCCGCCAAACACCCCGGTTTGCAGCGTCTCAACGCCCATGATGGTGGCGTCAGTTTCTAGGCCGCGCAGGCCAGTCACGATACCGAGCGATGCGTTCATTATAATTAGGCCAACTAAGCCTGCGAGCGCAGCGGCACCGTCATTGCCTTTTGACAACCCGAGCGCCACACCGACTGCAAACATCAACTGCATGTTGCCGAATACGCCTTCACCGGCGGCGAGCATCACTTTGTTGACCGCGTCTGGAATAAACGCAAAACCCGCGTTACCAATACCCAGCATCAAGCCAGCCACTGGTAACACCGCCACAGGCAGCATCAACGACCGCCCTATTTTTTGTAGTTGTCCAAATATACTTGCAAACATGGTTTCCTCCTGACGAATGCCAGTGTTGTAGGACCTGATTCCTTCAGGTCATGTTGTTTCACGTAAGGTCAGGATGATCATAGCGAGCAAGGCGGCGCCTAAGGTTACAAAAGGCAATCAGTTTGTAAGTGGCCGCTTACAAATCTCTTACACTGAGAAGTGAAAATTGTAATCGGCTCGATTGTGCATGGGCGTTTAAGAATGCATCATATTGGCCAGCGCTAAGCACAGGCACAGGGAAAGTAGGATGGAAAACAAGCAGATACTGGTCGTCGATGACAACCTCGACCTTCGCGAAGCGTTGTCAGATTACCTTGGCCGCGCAGGGTTTGAAGTGCTTTGCGCGGAAAACGGCGGCGTGATGTGGCAACTGCTCAACGATCACCATCCTGATTTGATCATCCTCGATATTATGATGCCCGGTGAAGACGGCTTTACCCTGTGCCAGAAACTGCGCAAAAACTCCGATATCCCGATCATCATGCTGACCGCCGTCACTGAAGAAGCCGACCGAGTCGCGGGGCTAGAAATGGGCGCTGACGACTACATCACCAAATCATTCAGTCCGCGTGAACTGCTCGCGCGCATCAAAACCATTCTGAGACGCAGCCAATCGACCGCCAATAGCAAACTGACGCGTAAAGTGCGTTTTGACGATTGGTTATTAGATACCGTAACCCGGCAACTGACCCACGTTGCTAGCCGCGAGGTTAAGCAACTGAGTGGCGCGGATTTGTCGCTGCTCGGTTTGTTCGTCAACCACGCGCAATCAATATTGTCTCGCGATGACATTGCGCGCGAGATCTGGGGACGCGATGCCGACCCGTTTGAACGCGGCATTGACGTGCAGATCAGCCGCTTGCGTCATCACCTTGAAGATAAAGACCGCTCTCTGATCTTAACGGTGCGTAATAAAGGCTACATGCTGACCACGGACGTGCACTATGAGAATTAAACGCTGGACGGGGTCACTGGTCGTTCGTACCAGTGTGTTCTTGTTGCTGGTGATCATTCTGGCGCAGGTATTATCCGGGATTATCTGGTATCAACACGCCAGCGAACGCGATAAAGAAGGCCTGACCACCACGGTCAAAAGCTTAGCACTGAGTGCTTCTTCTACCATCGCCTTCTTTCAAACCCTCCCTTCGGAATATCGCCACTTGGTGCTCAATCAACTACGCAATATGGGTGGTACGCGCTTTTTCGTCTCACTCAACAATCACCAGATTGACGTCGACCCACTGCCAGAGAGCGAGCGCAAAACGTTGGTCATCAACCAAGTTCGCGAGGTATTAGAAAGCGAGCTGAGCGGCATTCCTAATATCGAGGTGGAGTTCACCCAGCGCGACAAACTCAAAGTGTTCAACAACGAGCTACCTATCGACGAACTGCCGTTATTGTGGGCGCATTATTCGCTTTCGTTTGGTGACCTCAATCCGCCTATTCTGGTGATGCAGGTCGAAGTCGCACAGAACGAATGGTTTTATCTCGCGGCGGTGCTACCCGCGCCTTACATCAACCTAGAGACTAACTATTTTGAGCTGCGCCAATGGCTCACGCTATTACTGTCCGCGCTAATGCTGTTGCTGTGTACCTGGTTTATCGTTCGTAAAGAAATTCAACCCATTCGAGAGCTGGCAAAAGCCGCAACCCTGATGTCGAGCCGATTAGACGTGCCCGAAGTCTCTGAGCGCGGCAGTAACGAACTGAAAGCGGCGGTACGTGCGTTTAACAAAATGAACCGACGCATCGACAGCCACATTAAAGACCGCGAGATGCTGTTCAGTGCCATTTCACACGATCTGAAAACGCCTATTGCTTGCCTAAAACTACGGGCGGAAATGCTGGATGACGACGCCGACCGAGAACGCTTTATCCGCCTGAGTAACGACCTAGATTTGATGGTCAAAGGCGCATTGCAATGCATTAAAGAGACCGATATCCACGAGGAAATCGAGCCGATCAATTTCACCCAACTGATTCAGCACATTTCCGCCAATATCGCCGATGCGCCGGACACAATTCGCATCCACGGTGAAATCCGCACCCACTTTGCTGGTAAACCGTTAGCGATTAAGCGCTGCATTCAGAATCTGGTCGATAACGCGCTCAAATACGGCCATCAAGCGGACATTACGCTGAGTGAAAGCCCAGAGTCGATCCAGATTGAAATTGAAGATCACGGTGATGGTGTTGACGACTTATTACTTGAAAAGCTCTGCCAGCCATACTTCCGCGCTAGCAACGATAAAGAAGGCAGTGGGCTGGGGTTAACCATTTCACAGAGCATTGCAAAGGCTCATGGTGGCAACTTGTTGCTGAGCCATTCTCAGTTTGGCGGCCTCTGCGCCACACTGACTTTCCCGAGAGACTGACTATGAACAAACTGGCATTCTTGTTCCCACTGTTGCTCGCCCCTTGCGTCGCTCGCGCTGAGTCGCCACAAGGGGTAGAGTTTTTACATTGGTGGACTTCTGACGGCGAGCAGCAAGCGCTGCAAACACTTAAAGCTCAGCTAAAACGGCACGATATAGAGCTGCTGCAAAGTCCGGTGTTAGGCGGTGGTGGCGACAGCGCGATGACGGTACTGCAAGCACGCGCGCTGGCGGGCAACCCACCGAGCTTCGCGCAAATCGAAGGGCCAAGTATTAAGGCGTGGGATGCCATCGGTATTTTGCACAACGTCAACGCGGTAGCGGATGAGCAGCGCTGGGACGAGGTGCTCTACCCGCTGTCTATCGAAATCAATAAAACACAAAACGGCTACATCGCCCTGCCACTCACACTGCACCGCTTAAACTGGCTGTGGGTCAACCACAAGCTGCTTAAACAACTGAATCTGTCCGCGCCGAAAAACTGGCAAGAGATGTTCGCCGCCATGGAGCTTGCTAAGCAAAATGGCATCGTGCCGATCGCGGTCGGTGAGCAGCCGTGGCAAGTCGCCCAACTTTTCGAGAACTTAGTGATCTCCACTGGCGGCGTTGAGTTCTACACCAATGCGATGGTTAAACTAGAACGCGACAGCATCGACAGCGATACACTGCGCCAAGCGTTGAAGCAATTTCGCCGCCTGAGTTTGTTGATCGACAACCAATTACCTGACAGTAAGTGGGATACGGCGACCCAAGCGCTAGCCGACGGTCAAGCGCTGTTTCAAATCGGTGGAGATTGGATTTTGGGGGAGCTGCTCGCCAATCAAGTCTCGGTTCCGCAAGAGGTCGGCTGTTACCCAACGCCGGACAGCGATGGTGTATTCCTCTACAACATGGACAGTTTGGTGTTTATGTCGAGCAAGTCGTTTTCTGCCGAGGCGGCTCAGCAAACCGCAAGCGCGCTGGCAGACGTCGAGTTTCAAGCTAAGTTCAATAAGGTAAAAGGCTCGATTCCGGTACGTACCGATATCGACATCAGCGATTTTAATCCGTGTCAGGTCCAGTCATATCAAGACTTTCACTACGGCGTTAAACACAACCTCGCTGTGCCGAGTATGATTGATTCGATGGCGGTCAATCCGGTTGCTCAGCAAGCGATAAACTCGGAAATATTCCGTTTCTACCGCAATCCCAAGATGGAACCCGACGAGCTGATAAAACGCATTATTGCTATTTCGCAAAGCGGTTAATGGCAATGAATTTGTGCCGAGATGGAATAAAAAAGCCCCAATGATTGGGGCTTGAGTAAAGCGAAGTATGCCGTTTAAAAATAGTGGAAGATCGGCGGTTCATGCATCAAGAAGTTTTGATGGGAGATGTTCCACGCATAGGCGCCCGCTAAGGTAAACACAACGTAATCACCAATATCGACGTGGGCGACGTGTTGGTTGCGTGCCAGCACATCTTTGGGCGTACAAAGCTGGCCGACAAAGGTCGCTTGTGCATGCTGAATTGGATGAGAAATCTCATGGTGTTGCTCGCTTTTCAGGATGACGAATGGATGATCATGGCTCTGCGCCGCTGGCGTGCGGAAGTGGTGAGTTCCTCCGCGCGCGATGACAAAGTTTTCGCCAAGATTTTGTTTAATATCCAGTACTTCCATCACGTAATAACCGCATGCCGCCGTGATGAAACGTCCGCATTCAAAACGCAGTGTCCAGTCTTGCACTTGCTCTTTGGCGATGAGGAATTCCAACTTGTCGCAAAACTCCATCCACGGAAAGTGTTGCTCAGGGTTTTGGTAGTTAATCCCCATACCGCCGCCCAAGTTGATCATCAGCTCACTGAGTTCGAACTCCTGCTGCCACGTTTTCACGACTTGGAAATAGCGCTGCATTAACGCTAAGTGACGTTCAACATCGAGCTGATGCGACATCAAGTGAAAATGGAAGCCTTTGAGTGACACTTGCGGGAAATCGCGCAGCAACATCAAAGCATTACTCAGCTCGGACTCGTCCAAGCCAAATGGAGTCGGCTTGCCACCCATCGCCAACTTGCTGAGCGTGATGTCGCCAATATCGATGTTCATACGCAAAAAGATCGAAGCAGGGCGGTTGAGGCGCTCGGTTAGTGCTCCAATGCGTTGTAGCTCGGTGAGGCTTTCGACATGAATTGCATCAACATCAAGCTCAATCGCTTGTTGCAATTCACTTAGCATTTTTCCGGGGCCACCGAAGATCAATGGCTTATCGAGTTGTTGCTGGTGGAGGTGTGTCAACTCCCCGCCAGATGCCGCTTCAAAACCATCGACATACGGCGCGAGCGTTTTAAGAATCGGGCCCGATGGATTGGCTTTGGCTGCGTAAAATAGCTCGACATTTCTCGGCAAAACGTGACGCAGTTGTTTGATGTGTTCTTCTAAGGCGCTTAGGTCATACACGTATGCGCACAAGGGTTGACTTTGCTGCTGTGCGAGTGTGTGAACTTGTTGGCAAACGAGTGTCGGTAGAGAGAGGGAATTAGACATGTTGCGCTCCTTTTTCGTGTTGCTGCCAAGGCGTGGCGACTTGGGTATAGCCCGACTCCTTATCGGCTTTTTGCATCAAACGCGTGGTGAAATTATTTTTGCTCGGGAAGTGACCGCCATTCAGCAACGCTTCTAGTTCCGGCTGTTTTCCATTCACTGATTGCCAACGCACAATGGCACTTTGCACCGCATTCCATAGCGTTTGCTCTAGTGGCTCGTCACCTTCTGCGATGAAGAAAATCGCTTCGCTGATGTTGTTGATAAAGGTGCAGTATCCGATGCGATTCCAGCCTTGTTCGCGACTGTAGTAAACCGATTGTCGCGCGCGTTCAGACAAGTCAGTTAAAGTTTCTGCTGGCCAGAACTCCGGCAGTAACTTGGTGCCTTCCAAATCACGAATCCAAACACAACACGGCATCTCTTGCTCAAAGCCAATCAGGGTGTTTTGCAAATGCGGCTCAAACGCCACCCCGTGTTTGAAGTAGTAATTAAATACGCCCGGGATCAGGCAATGCAAATAGCGTTCAAACCAAAGTGTCGCGATGTCGGAATAGCGACTTTGCGTAGTACGCGCTTTGTTTTTAAGGCGTTGAGCAATGCGACTGTTGCCGTTATTATCGTAAGCAAACAGAGCGCCAGCGAGGGTTGGTTTCAAGATGTCGACTTCGCTCAGCGAGAAATTTTCGCGATACAAAATCCCAAACGATTCGCGTGCTTTGGTGTTGTCGTCCCAGTTGTGCTCAGCGACACTTTCTAGATTCAACGTGGTGGCGTAAGGCTCTGTCATCACTTTAAATACGGGGTTGTGCAGCTGTTCGTTTTCTCTAATTGGTTTGAGAATCGACGTGAGTTGCACGGCGCTGTCGAGTTCGTACCACGCGTTTTTGCGCACGCAATTGGTTAATCGTACGTTGATGGAGAATTTCGCAAACCAGTCCATGTCAGGGTGGTAGAGGGTACGAACTGAAGAGGTCGGCTGCATCTTTTCACCACCTAAACCCAGTGGCGTGATCTTGCCTTGTTCAATGGCGCGCTTCACGCTTGGGTTACTCAAAATGGTGTAGCTTTCCCAAGGATGACAAGGGTAGAGGGTCTTCCCATTGCTGGTGGCGTGTTGTGGCGCGAGCCGTTGTAGCATGCGCTGCGCAGGGTTAGCTTCTCCGTCGGAACTCAGCACATCAAGTAAGGACGTATCCACTTCAAACCAGTACAACGGGACTTGCGCGCCGACTTCTGGAGAAAACGCCAAGAGATCATCCATGGTGACGCCCGAACGACTTTTCGGGGTCGGATGGAAAGTATGCCCCCAAATCAGAGATTGTTCCGAAGCGATAAATTCGTTGTGATGCGATTTGGGCGCGACGTTGAGAAACTGCTCGGTAACCAGCACGCTATTTTCTAGTTGTTCGATCAGCTCATGGTTAAACGGGATCGCCAATACCTGCTTGAGATAGTTAAGCAAAAGCGTAAGAGTTTGCGTGGCATCCAATTTCGCCCAACCAGATCCCGGCATTTTCGCCCAAGGCAGTTCTGCCAATTTGATTTTGCCCAGTTTGCTCGCGTAGTGAATCGGCAAAACCAGCACGCCATTTTGTTGAGAAAGATGAACGGCTATCCGCTGTTTAGCGGGATAGTTGCGTTTTAACGTTTGGGGTAGCGATGTCGATTGGTAGTGCCATTCCACTTGTTGATTCGGTAGCGCAAATTCACGTAAGTAACAATTAAGAACACCCATTATCGTGTTGAGTTGGGCTTTCTCACGGTTGAGCTGCACCTCATGCGCGCGCAACTCGCTAGTCTGAGAGGATTGAGTTTGTAACATGTTGATTTCCAAATTTTGAGTGGAGAACCAGCGCGATCAAGGTGATTACGCTGACTATCGCAGAAAGTAGGAAAGGAACCTCAAGTAGCCCCAAGCTAGAAATGAAAGAAGCGCAAAATCCCGCTGCCACGCCACCCCATTTGGACATGGCATCAAAGCGAGAAAATACTTTGCCACTGAGTTTGCGATCCAGATTGCTCGCAAGATGCTGATGCAATCCGTGATAACAACACACCATCGCGATGCCGAAGATAATTCTCGCAGCAATGAGTGCGGTTTCGGACGCAATCAAATGCAAGGCAGAGCTCACGGCAAGCAATGCAAACCCAAGCCATAACGTGCGCAGCGGTTGATGGCGATTCAACCCATCTGACAACACGTGAATTTTTCCTGCCAGCAACAGATAGACGCCATGCGGCAGTGCGTACAAAAAACCGATCCATGCGTGGTTAGTGATGCCATATTGCTGCACAAACGGCGAGAAGTAAGGAAAGGTCACCACCATAGAAAACGCAAACCCGAATTGAGCAAAGAAGATCCAACGAATGGCATGCATTGCGTTTTTCTGTGCAACCGGTTTTTCTTGCTGAGGTTCTGAGTTTGGCTTTTCGAGGTTTTGGTCGGCGGGTTTATCCGCTGGCAGTGTTAGCGTGATGCCCATAGCAATTAAAGGCAAAACGCATAACCACAGGTACGCGTTGAGCGGGTTGGTCTCTGACAAGCTCCAGCCGAGCCCAATGGGCGCAACGATCAGCGCCAAGCGAGCAGATAGTTGGGTTTTATTGAGTGACTTGCCGAGTGTTTTGGCTTCTTTAATTTGACTAGATAAGTAGCTGTTCGAGGCGGCCATGGTGCCGCCAAAGGTTCCTTGAACAATAAGACCAAACACAAACATGGCGAGGTTGTCTGCCAAGCCGCACAGCGCAAACCCTGCTGCAAGGCCAAGTTGCGCACGCAAGAGTGAGAGGCGGCGACCGTAGCGATCGGCAAAGTTGCCCCAAAATCGCGCCGCCAACGCAGTACAAAACGTAGGTAGGATAAACAATACCCCTGCCCAGTCCGCATCAATGCTTGCGCCTAACGTTGGCAACACGACGGGTAGAAATAGCGGCATACCTAACGCGGCAAACGCAGCGATAAAGTGGCACAACAACACACTGTAGATGAGTTTGGTCATAATCGTTTAACGTACGCTTTTTTTGATGGCTTCTAAGTAGGCGCGTTGCGCTTCTTCGTTAGAAAGCAGCAAGAAGTTCGGAGCCGACAAACCATAGAACTTATTGATGTCACTCGCGCCGGAGGCTTCTTTCGAGAGCAAACTGCCAGAGCTCAACAAGTACTTGGCGTACAAATCAGGCGCCTCTTGCAGTAACTCGCGTGCCAGTTTTGTCTCTAACCCTTCGCCTTCCAATCGGTTGAGTTGCTCTGCAATGCTTTTGGCCACGATGGCGTAAAGCGATGCTGAAGAGGCAATGCCCTTCGCTGCCATAGATTCTACAATCGCTGCGATATCCAGTTGCAGTGTGATGGTGGTAAACATCTGACCGAGCGCCAATTCATTGTCGACTTTGATGCGTTGGTCGAGCAGTTCATCGCAATCCACTGGAATTGTTTTTGCGCCGTGTTTTTCGGCAGCATGGTCTGTTGCAAAGCGGAAGCGCTCTGGCCAAACTCGCGCCGCGTCGTTGTCTTTCATCGCGAGCGTCATTCTGCCCTGTTGATCAAATGCAATGATGGCGTTTTGCTGGTTGGACTCCAATGCGATGCCATAACGAAGCCACAAGGTGAGGTGCACTTGGAATAATAGATCGACGTAATCTTGGAACCACGCCAGCGTATCTTGTTGATAGTAATGTTCTGCCAAATGTTCTAAGAACAAGCGGTCGTCAGGCATTGGGCTTGCTAGTGCTGCAACCGGAACTAACGCTTTGTCTTCGCAATGAGTAAGTGGGTACTCACGTACGATGTACGCGAAGGTTTTATCCTCGCCGATGTGTCCACCGTGTTTTTCGTTGCAATGGAACAAGCGACTGTTTAAATCGGCGTCCGTTTGTTCAAGGTGGCTGAGTAGGCGTTCAAACCAGTGGCCGTCATACAGTGTTGAAGGCTTGATTAAGCGAATATTTTTCGTGCCTAGCGATCGCATGATCAGCGGAACCTTGATGTGAATGTGCGGTGCCTCGTTGACGACCACAGTACGAACGGAAAGCGTCGGCGTCACGTCTAGATACGTTAAAGGCGCTTCTATCACACCTTCGGGTAAGGCTTCTAAAGATCGCAGGGTGAGCGGATGTGCAGGGAACAGAACGTGGCTCAGTGCAAAATCAGCAGGAAGCCCCACTTGCTCCATTGTTGGCCAGCAATCAGGTTGTCCGCTGGTTAATGTCACCAGTGATTTTTCAATCGCAATCCAATGCAGAGCAAAGCTTTGTGCGAACTCGGGCGCGTACTTAGCAAGGTCTTCATCGCTCAGGCCAAACTTCGCCCGCGCAGTTGGATAGTACGGGTGGTCAAGGTAAGAAGCGATCTGATCGGCTAGCAGCAGTTTTTGATGCCAAGAACCAAGCTCGGATATTGGTTGAGAAATGTGGTCTGCATGATGATGAAACGCTTGGTCACACAGCGCTTTGTGTTGCTCTGCACATTCCAGTTCTTGAAGGTATCCCGCCAGCAACTCGTGAGAGCTCTCGTGCGCCAGTGTCGTTAGTAGCGCAATCCACTCTTTGTAATGCTGTTGATGCTCGACTTGGCCATTTTTCTCCACCCACCAACCTGGTGGTGTTTCGTCATTGGCGTGACCGTAGCGCCAGTGCTGCATGTAATACGTTGGCGCAACAGGTAAATACAACGTGAAATCAGAGTTGGCAAATATCAGCCAGACTTGCTCGTCTTGAGGAACAATTACCCCTTTTGGCGCGTCTCTACTGAACTTGGCCTTCGACAAAATGCCAAACATGTCTTCGCGCAAGCAAGTGTCGATCAATCGTTGCGTTAGATACAAAGCGTTGTCATTCATGCTGCCACCTCACGAGTCGGAGCGAGATCGAAATTGCTAAGCGCGTTCTGCAGCGCTTGGTCGAGGTTTCGCCCTGATGGTGAGACAATCGAAATTCGGGCGAGATAATCCTTATTGGAATAACTCTGTTGGAAGTGTTCTCCAGCGGTTTTTAGTACCTGTTGCTGGGTGATGATATCGTCATCGTGTTGGATGAACGACGTCGAACCTCCGTCAATCACACCACTGTGTCCCGCAACTACGTAGTGCACGTGCGCTGACCCATGAATTTGGTAATCGCCGTCCAATCTTCGACCCAGATGCAGACCCAAAATCGTGCTAAACCAGCCGAAGTGAGCGAGATTGTTGAGCAAGAATTCGCGGCCATCTCCAATACTGCGGTAGTTAATTTCCACCAGAACCGGGCCATTTTCCGTAATGATAAATTCGCTGTGGCAAACTCCAAAACCAACGCCGAACGCTTTCAGTTGAGCCAAGCAAGCTTCTCGGTGAGCAATGCCGTTTGGTCCGTTCCAGTCTGCGGCGGTTTCGATGAAGTAAGGCGGCTCAGAGAGCGACACATCAAAACCGCCCACGGCGATAAGTTGGTTACCGTCTCCTAAAGTTTCGAGCGTAACCAACGGTCCTTGAAGAAACTGCTCCACCAGAATGGCGGCGTTTGGGTGCTTTTGCCAAAACGCCTCGGAGTAAGCATCGAGCTCGCTTTGGGAGTCACAGCGCTGTACATCTAAACTTGCCACGCCTTCTTTGGGTTTTGCTACGACAGGGAAGGCCATGCCTAATGCCACATTCGAATGGCGATGCAGCAAACAGCTTTGTGTGTTGGGTAAGGATTTTTCATTTAACACCTGTCGAGTTAAGTGTTTGTTTTTGGCCTTTAACGTGACAGACCAATCTTTGGATGGGAGGCCAAAAAATTGCGCGCAGATGGAGGTGGAAGTTTGTAAGTGATCACTATTGCTGAAAATAGCGTCTGGCTTTAATTCATGCTCCGTGATGGTTTCGATGAGTTCTAATGGGTTGAAGACATCACATTCTAGAATGGTATCCGGATTAAAGTGACTATCACGACTCGCCAGCTCTAAATGGCTTAGCTTGTGGTCGGTGATAAGAACGACGTGAAGGTCCATCGCTTTAGCTGCAGGCACAAAGCCGTGAGTGACTGCATCGTTAACGACATGACTTACGATAATCATCGTAGATTTCATGAGCTTTCCTAATTTTCTAACATTTTCTTCTAACGTTGATAAAGTCGCTCACGGTCGTCTTCCAATGTGCCTCTCTCGAGACGGAGGGCAGAAGTTTTAGTGTTTATTGTTATGATATTTGGTTTTTTTTGTTGTTAGTTGTGTTTTTAGGGTAAATAAATATAGAGCATAAAATTAATATTGCAAATAGAAATAATATTTGTTCTTATTTCCATCCGTTGGCTTTATAACAACTAAACGGAATTATGGAATGAATAAATTATTGACCCTGACCCCCTTGGCGGTCGCGATTGGTTCTTCATTAGTAGCACCAAGCGCAGTGGCTTCAGAAGAGACGAACTCAACCCCATCAGCAACTGAAACGATTCAAGTCTTCGGTCATCAGTACGAAGGTTATGCTGAATACATGCCTCAATCAGGCACCAAAACCGATGTGGAATGGCTTGATGTGCCACAAGCGGTATCCGTAGTAACGAAAACAGAAATGCAAGACCGAGGCGCGGTGCGCTTAGTGGATGCGCTAGATGGGGTAGCCGGGGTCAATAACACCTTGGGCGAAGGCAGCCGCGATCAGTTCATGATACGTGGTTTTGATTCACTCAACGATATGTACCGTGATGGCTTGCGAGATGACGGTACGTTGCAGTCTTACCGCAGCTTAGCGAATGTTGAACGCGTTGAAATTGTGAAAGGCCCTGCGGGCGCTTTGTATGGCCGTGGCTCGGCTGGGGGCATCATCAACTTGGTGACGAAACGCGCTAACGGTGAGAATTTTACTCACGTAAACGGCAGTGTAGGTAGCAACAACCAGTATGTCGGTCAGGTCGACAGCTCAATGGCGTTTACAGATAAGGTCAACGGGCGTATTAACTTGGAATACCGTCAAGCCGACTCGTACGTTGATCATGTTGATTCAAACGATTTCTTCATTGCACCGACCATTCGTGTGTTACCAGCGGAAGGTCACACCATTGATGTTGACGTGGAATACGCCCATCAAGAACTAGTGCCGTATCGTGGTGTGCCATCAAAAAATGGCAAGCCAGTTGATTTGCCAGTAAGCACTTACTTTGGCGGCACAAACGACTATCAGGAGTCAGACAGTCTCCGTATTGCGGTGGATTACGAATGGCGTCTGAATGATCAATGGGTATGGAACAACCGAGCGGCATTCAACCATATCGAACTTGAGCAAAAAGGCACGCGTCAGGGCAAAGTGACGGGTAATGAAGTGTCTCAAACCGTCAACAACTTTGGTTACGATCCACGTACTACGACCACTTTACAATCTGAGTTGGTTTGGGAAACCAGGGACAATCAATTGATGGTGGGTGCAGATTTCAACCAGATCGATATCGACCTAACGTTGGCAAGTGACAAAACGCTTCCTCCGCAAAATATCTACGACCCAGTCGTTGGTCCAACGCCTGAACCGGGCTTTAAGCCATTTCGTGACAATACCACCACCACGACAGGTTTGTATGTGCAAGACGTCTATACGTGGGGCGACCTTTCTTTGATCGGTAACGTGCGTTACGACTCGATGGAGCTCGAACAACAAAAAGCGGGCTCAGATAAGGAAAAATTGGATGATGACAAAGTCAGCTACCGTGCTGGTTTGGTATACCGCATCAATTCCGACACATCCGTATACGCCAGTTTAGCGCGCTCTTGGCAGTTACCGTACGCTGGTATCTACATCAATCCAAAATTGGCGGAATTCTTCCACACCGACTTAAAAGAGGTGGGTGCGAAAGCGTACCTTTTGGATAACGCATTAATGTTGAATGCGGCACTGTTCCAGATTGATCAAGAGCAACCACAAACTAACGTGGACGGCGATGTGATCGATAAAATTGAAGTGCGTCACCAAGGTATTGAATTAGAGGCTCGCGGTCAAATCACCAAACAGTGGGACATCTCTGTGGGTTACAGCTACTTGGACGCGGAAGACAAAGCCACAGGCAAAAAGCCGAACGATGTATCAGACCACTTGTTCTCTCTTTGGAGCACTTACCAATTGAATGACAACTGGCGTTTAGGCGGTGGTGTGAAGTACGTGGGCGACCGTTACGCAGGTAACGACGAAGCTGTCGCACTTGGCGATTACACAACGGTGGATTTGATGGCGGCGTACACCACTGGTCGTCATAAAATCCAAGCGAACGCTTACAACATTTTGGATGAGAAATACATTCTTGGCGCAACAAACGGCACGTCTGGCTTAAACCAGATTGGCTACGGCGCACCAGCCGAGTTTATGCTCAGCTACGGATATCAGTTCTAGGCTTTTTGTGCGTAGTTAGCGCCTGTTAGCCGATTTTTTCCTCATATTGAGGATGTTTAGCCCCTAGAGCCTACGGGATGTATTCTGCCCGAGGCTCAATTTCTCGCAAAGGAGATCTTAATGTCTTACCAGAATTTGGATGGTAAAGTGCGTGTACGTGCTGGTTTGTCTACCACTTACAGTGTGCTTGCGATTGCAATCGCTTCTGCCACATCCATGAGCGCGGTTGCCGCTCCTGCTAAAAAAGAACAAACTACCGCGATGGAAACCGTCGTTGTCACTGGTAGCGTGATTGGTAAATCTGAAATTGAAGACGTCAAAGAGTACCCAGGTGCTCGTACCGTCATTACCCGCGATCAAATCGAGAAAACCGCCGCAGGCTCGATTGATAACGCGCTACAGCGCGTGCCGGGTATTAAAGTTCAGGATGAAAGCGGAACGGGCGTATTGCCTAACATTTCCGTACGTGGTTTGAAAGCAAGCCGTAGTGGTCATGCTCAGTTCTTGATGGATGGTGTACCGCTAACACTTGCGCCATATGGTCACACTGGTCAGTCTATCTTCCCAGCAACACTGTCGATGCTTGATCGTATTGACATTGTACGCGGTGGTGCCGCAGTACAGTACGGCCCAAACAACGTCGGTGGTGTGATCAACTTAGTGACCAAACCGATTCCACACACGTGGCAAACTGAAATCAGTAACCGCCTTACCGTGTTTGATGGCGGTGATGCGCCGCTGAATGATTTTTACCTACGCACGGGCGGCTGGTTAAGCGACACATTTGCACTACAGTTGGAAGGTAACTTCCTAAAAGGTGAAAGCTTCCGTGAACATTCCGATACGGACGTGAAGAACTTCCAAGCCAAAGCACAGTGGCTACTGAGTGACACTCAAGAGATTCAAGCATTCCTGCAACGTTACGATGCTGAAACGCAAATGCCGGGCGCACTTTCGCCACAAGATTACGAGCAAGATCGTCACCAATCGAAACGTCCTTACGATGATTATGAAGGTAAGTCGACGCGCTGGAGTGTTAAGTACATCCACGATTTGCCATTTGCCGACAGTGCCGAGCTAGAAGTGCTAACGTTTGGCCATAAGTCAGAGCGTCTTTTCAAGTGGGGCTTTAACAGCGCGGGTGGCCATTGGGCGGATCCGGCTCTGCCAGCGACGGACGTTCGTACCTCTCCACGTGAATTTACCGTGTATGGTATAGAGCCAAAAATGGCGATGTACTTTGGCGAAGGTAAATCCGTTACTCAAAACTGGATCGTGGGTACCCGTTATGTTAATGAAGACATTGACTACAAACTCACTCAGACTCCAATCGCCGGTGGTGCAACCAGCGTTCCGCGTGATTGGCATCTAGATACGGACGCGTTTGCTGGATACGTTAGCAACGAAATTGGTTTGTTCAATGATACATTGAAGGTAACGCCTGGGTTGCGTGTTGAGTCGGTTCGAATGACGTTTACCGATCGTGGTAAAAAACAAACAGCAGACAACACCGTGACGGAATGGTTGCCAGGTTTGACGGTGGCATACAACTTAACTGATCAGTGGGTGACGTATGCGAACGCGCAAAAATCACTTCGTGCGCCACAAATTGCCTACATCCGAGGCTTGGGTGAAGAAGGGAGCGAACTGGCTTGGAACTACGAAGTCGGCGCGCGTTACACCCAAGATGCGACCAGTTTTAACGCTGCACTTTATCGCATCGATTTTGAAGACCAACTGCAATGGCAAAGCTCAACGCAGACCTTCGATAACATCGGAAAAACACTTCACCAAGGTTTAGAACTTTCTGCTCGTTACGTGCCTGAAGTTCTACCTGCTCTGAGCTTGGGCGCAAGTTACAACTACCTCGATGCCACGCTTGAAGAAGAGGGTGCGAATAAAGGTAACCAGCTGCCTTACACCTCTAAACATCAACTTGGTTGGGATGCGACCTACGCGTTTTACGGCATGGACACCACGCTATCGGGCTTCTACTTCAGTGATTCGTATACCGATAACGCCAACACCAGTGCCGAAGACGCAACAGGTGCAACGGGCAAAGTGCCCTCTTACATGGTGTGGAACTTCAACTTAGGTACGGATTTATACAAAGACGACAAAGGCAAGTTACGCATGAATGTTGCAGTAAACAACTTGTTTGACGAGGAGTATTACTTCCGTGGGATTGATACCAGCCCAGTTGGTCGGTACCCAGCTCCGGGACGCTCTTACACACTGGATCTGAACTATCAGTTTTAAGCGTTTCGTTCACCGAGTTTGAAAAGAAAAGTCGCCAATTTACCTTGGCGACTTTGCCGATCTTAGGTACTGGAAAACACTTAGCACTGGAAAAAAGCAAGATGAAAAATAAAAAACAATTTACGATCAAACACTTTTCAACCGTTTTGCTGATGCTGTTGAGCTCAGTTTTTATGTCATTTTCCGCAAGTGCTCAGGTGCGCAGCGTGCAAGATGAGCAAGGCACTTTTGAGCTAGAAGCGATACCTCAACGTATTGTGGTTTTAGAATTTTCGTTTGTCGATGCATTAGCGGCAGTCGATGTCTCACCTGTAGGCGTCGCCGATGACAACGATGCCACACGAGTCATCCCTGCTGTTCGCGCCAAGATTGAACCTTGGCAATCGGTCGGCATGCGTTCACAACCGAGTTTAGAGGCGATTGCGGTGCTCAAGCCGGATTTGATCATTGCCGATGCCGAACGTCATCGCGCGATTTATCAAGATTTGCAGCGAATTGCGCCAACCTTGCTGTTAAAAAGCCGTGGAGAGACGTATAAAGAAAACCTCGAATCTGCACAGAAAATCGGGGTTGCGATTGGCAAGCAAGCGAAAATGACACAACGAATTGAGCAGCACAAACAGACAATGGCAGAGTTCAAACAGCATTTTGCGACACAAGAAACCATTCAGTTTGGTGTGGTTTCTGACAAAGGGATGTGGCTGCATAGCCCGGTTTCTTACGCTGGGGGCGTTTTGAGTACGCTGGGCATCCAAAGCCCGCTGGCTCCATCTGAGCAAAAAGCGTATATCCCAACCAGTTTCGAACTTTTACTAAGAACCAACCCTGATTGGTTGTTAGTTGGACTTTACTCTCAACCAAATATTGTGGATGAGTGGCGCAAAAACCCATTATTTAAGCTGCTAACCGCTGCGAAAAAACAGCAACTTGTTGAGGTATCTCCTGAACTGTGGTCGTTAAATCGCGGCATGTTGGCTGCGGAAGAAATTGCCCGCAATCTTGAAGCGTTATTGGAGCGCTCATGAGTGCGGCGATAAGCTCGGAAAGCGCGTCTTCGGTTAGCAAATCGCATTGGAAAGCGAGCTTGTTTGTCTGTGCTATGGCGTTGTGTACGCTCTCAGGCTATGCAGCCTCAATGATTGGCTGGTCCAACTTTTCTTTGAGCGTTAATGATCTGACAAGCTATTGGTTTGCGTTTGATGAGGGCAATATGCTGCATCAAATCCTCGCGACGCTGCGTGCGCCTCGTACCTATGCTGGGTTATTAATTGGCGCTTCGCTTGCGGTATCCGGAGTGCTGATGCAAGGATTGACTCGTAACCCTTTGGCGTCGCCATCCATTCTCGGCATTAATGCAGGTGCGGCGTGTTTTATGGCCTTGGCGTCCATCGGCGTACCATTCTTTAGTCAATTGAACCCAATCATCAACGCAGTACTCGGCGCGCTACTAAGTGGTGGTGCGGTCATGTTGTTGGGCGGTTTTTTCTCCGCGCGTTCTCACCCATTGCGTTTAGTGCTAGCGGGCATTGCCATCAGTGCACTGCTGATAGGGTTAACTCGTGCGTCGGTAATTTTGGCGGATGACATGGCTTACAGCGTGTTGCATTGGTTAACGGGTTCACTCTCCGCGGTAGATTCTGAGCAGTGGCAGCAACTGTGGCCTTTTGCGACTTTAGGTTTGGTGCTCGCCATGGGCTTAGCGCGAAACTTAAATTTACTCGCGTTGGGGGACGAAGTTGCTGTCGGGTTGGGTGGTAACATTCGTCTTACGCGATTAATCAGTGGTTTAGCGGTTGTGCTGTTGGCAGGAACTAGCGTAGCGATTGCTGGACCAATTGGCTTTGTCGGGTTGTTAGTGCCGCACTTGGTACGCCCGATTGTTGGTCACAACTATCACATTCTCATTCCGGTTTCCGCCTTGTGTGGCGCGGCATTGGTCACGTGGTCAGATGCTTTATCACGCGCGATTGCCTTTCCGGCTGAAACGCCAGTGGGCGTGATTACCGCGCTGTTGGGCACACCTTGCTTTATCGCGATTGCAATGAGGAAATCATCATGATGAATCAAACCAAACTGTTTGCATTAGTTGGATTGTTGCTGATTGCGTCTTCTCTCACGCTGTTTGTTGGCGCGGCGAACATGTCGGCTCAACAGGTTTTTGCATTGCTGTTTTCTTTCTCTGACTCGGACTTTGTGATTCACCAATATCGATTACCGAGAATGTTGCTCGCCATTGGCGTGGGCGCTGGGTTGGGGCTGTCAGGCGTTTTAGTTCAAGGCGTCATCCGTAATCCACTTGCCTCACCAGATTTAATGGGGATAAGCGCCGGAGCAGGACTGGCCGCTACCGCTTGTTTGGTGCTGTATCCGAATGCGCCAGTGGCAATGTTGCCGATGGTCGCCATGGCGGGAGGCTTGCTTGCTGCTGGCTTTATTGCTGTGCTGGCTTACTGGTCGAAACCAACACCAGCACGTTTGGCGCTGATTGGTGTTGCTGTCAGCGCATTTTTAGCCAGCGGTATCGATTTTCTTCTGATTGTGCACCCTATCGAAATCAACACGGCGATGGTATGGCTAACCGGCAGTTTGTGGGGACGAAATTGGCAACAAGTGCCGTTTATTTGGAGTGCTCTATTGCTGCTACTACCATTGGCGTTTTGGCTGGCTTGGCGGCTAGATGTTATGGGACTGGGAGAAGAAAGCGCCACTACACTTGGCACGAAACCAAGACAGATCCAAATTCTTGCGTTGATTGCTGCCGTGCTATTGGCGAGTATCAGTGTGTCTGTGGCAGGCACGATCAGCTTTGTTGGCCTGCTTGCGCCGCATCTTGCGCGTTTGCTGTTTGGCCACAACCACAAGTTGTTGATTCCAGCCGCTGCAACCCTTGGCGCTTTGTTGGTGATTTGCGCCGATGGTTTAGCGAGAGGCTTACAGCCACCAATTGAGCTACCAGCGGGAGTGCTGACATCTGTTATTGGCGCACCATATTTCATTTTTCTTTTGTATCGTTATAGAGGTTGGTAAGCATGTTACGAACGCAGAACTTATCCGTCGCGTACGGCAAACAGACCATCATTCCAGATCTCTCTTTGTCGATTCCTCAAGGTAAAATTACCGCGCTTGTTGGCCCAAATGGTTGCGGTAAATCGACACTATTAAAAACCTTGGTACGCATCAATAAACCTGCTTCTGGCCAAGTGTTGTATAACGACAAATCACTAAGCAGCTACGGTGATAAACGCTTGGCGCGTTCGTTGTCTTTGCTGCCGCAGATTCTTGTCAGTCCTGAAGGTATTACCGTCAGAAAACTGGTCGAATATGGCCGCTCGCCTTATCTCTCTCATTGGGGCAGGTTAAGTCAACAAGACAAAGCCTTGGTCGAGCAAGCAATGCAAGATACTGGCGTGATTGAGTTTGCTGACAAGCCAGTTGAATCGTTGTCTGGCGGTCAAAGGCAAAGAGCGTGGATTGCGATGGTAATGGCGCAAGATACCGACGTAGTGATGCTTGATGAGCCAACCACTTACTTGGATCTCTCTCACCAAGTTGAGCTGATGAAACTCATGAGGCAGATGAACGACAAAGGCAAAACAGTGGTCGTAGTGCTGCACGATCTAAACCAAGCGTGCCGTTACTGCGATCATTTGGTGGTGTTGGAAAAAGGTCAGTTAGTCACGCAGGGAACACCGCAAGAGGTAATGACAGAAGGCATGTTGTCATCGGTGTTTGATTTACAAGCGAGAGTATTTAATGACCCAATCTCAGGCACGCCGATGTGTGTGGCGGTGTAGGTTTACGTCTTTGGAAAGCTATCTGCAATAAAAACGTCGATCCATAAAAACAAACCCCGCTAGTAACAAAGTTGCTAGCGGGGTTTGTTGTTTTTAAGAGCGTCCTTAATGTGGCGTTTAAGCCAGTTTAAACGTCGCCACTTTCGAGTTGAGATCCTCAGCTTGCGATTTCAGCTCAGCAGATTGATTCATCGATTCTTCGGCACCAACTACCAAGTGATCGGTCACATCTTTAATGGACGTGACATTTTGCGTGATTTCATTGGTTACGTGCGTTTGCTCTTCGGCGGCGGTCGCGATTTGCGTTGCCATATCGCTGATCAGCGCAACGGCCGCGTTGATTTCATCCAGAGCCAGTGCTGCGCGATCTGCATCTTCCACCGAACCTTGCGCGAGCTGAGAGCTTGTATCCATGATGGTCACTGCGCGTTGTGTGGTTTGCTGCAAGGTCTCGATCGTCGAGCGAATCTCTTCGGTTGAGGTGTGTGTGCGTTGTGATAGCACGCGAACCTCGTCTGCAACAACGGCAAAACCGCGACCTTGCTCTCCTGCACGCGCCGCTTCAATCGCCGCATTCAGAGCCAGTAAGTTGGTTTGCTCTGCGATGTCTCGAATCGTTGATAGCACGGTTGAGATGTCTTGCGCGTGCTGGTTGAGCTCACCGATGACAACGCTCGCTTGGTTGACTTCAGAAGACAAATTATTGATGGACGATTTGGAGTTGATCACCAACTCATGACCATTTTGTGTGCTTGCTGAAGAGTCTTGAGCGGCTTTAGCCGTCTGCTCTGCATGTGCGGCAATCTCTTGCGTTGCCGATGCCATTTCGGTCACAGCGGTCGCCACCATAGTGATTTCTTGTTGCTGATGGTTCAGATCAGAAACCGACTGATTCGCGCGAGTCGTGCTCAGTTCTGATTGCTGGCTTAGTTCTTCCGCTTGGTGACGAATATGACCAATAAGCTGCTGTAAACTTTCAACAAACTGGTTGAAGTTTTCAGCCAGTTCACCAACTTCGTCACGGTTTTCTACTTTGATGCGTTGAGTCAGATCGCCGCTACCGTTGGCGATTTGCGCAAGCGCATTCGAAACATTGTAGAGCGGACGGAACAAGATGTTACATAGCAGGTTAAACAAAGCCACACAGATAACGACGACGATAGTGGTTGCGATGATTTGATCCCAAACTGCATCGTAAAGTGGGGCAACCAACGAGTTTTGATCTAACACTGTGACCGTTGTGAGTTTGGTACCCTCTATGTGGCGCGCGTAAATCACATATTCGATGCCGTTAATAGAGACGCGACGTTCTGTACCTGAACGTGCGGCTGACGTAATGTCGTTGTTGTTGAGGCCTAGCTTGCTAACCGGTTGATTCAGCAGTTTACCGTTGTTATGAGTGAAAATATTGCCCTGTTCATTGGCAATAAACATATAACCTTCACCCGGTAGGATCACTTGGTTGAGGCTGTTCAGGATATCACCGATCTCTACGTCAGCACCCAGAACGACGGTTTGACCATGCAATTGCAGGGCTTTACCGAGCGACACCACATTCGCACCAGTTGCAGCAGCAACGGTCGGATTATCCATAAAGACTTTCGATGGATTGGCAATGGCGTTGGTGTACCAGCCCCACTTGCGAGGATCGTTATTACCTGGTGGCAAAACCACCCCATTAGCGTTGTCTTGTGACCCGTCCGGGTAAGCGAGGAAAACGTTATCGAACGCGCCAGAGTCTCGGACTTGTTTCAAATGTGTAACCAGAGAACGTTTCTCTGAATCAGAAGAGAGTGAAGTCAGTGCGCGCTCTTTAGAGAGTAGCCAGTCCTTTACGTATTGATTGTAAGATGCGCTAGTGCTTTCTAGTCGCTGTGCGACTTCGACATCGAGCCTATTTAATGAATCTCGAAAAGACAGCCCCTCTACCAGCACTCCCCCTAGAATGATGGCGGCACTGGCAGAGATTGCCAGTTTGTTTTTTAATGATAGATTTTTGAACATAAAGCGAATAATAGATCTTTGAATAATAGTTGTTGTGTTTTTATTCTCATCAGTGCTCTCTGCGCTGTTGAATATGCAGCAGAAAGTCAGATTCGAATCTGTTCAATAATTATATTTTATTGCTCAAAATAAATACTGACTCCATGTCGCGAATTTGAGTTTTACATCAAATAAGCAAAAGGATTTGGGACGATATTATTTATGTATTTGTAAAGTAAGGATTTGTCGATTTTTGTAAATGAGAATTCATTTCAATAAATGATGATCTTTATCACATTTGCGTATTTGATAATCCATTAAAAATGTGAAGGTTATAGCACCGGATATATATTGATTAGCTTAATCATTGTTATGGGCAATCGTTATGCGCAGTATATTGTTAGTCCCCGCGTTATTAGTGTCAGGGTGTGCTCTGATACAACAGTCGACGCCGATTCAACCTGACGCCAACTGGCACGTGGACCAGTTATCGAACGGTATGAAATACCATCTTTATCCAACAGAAGACCAAGAAGTCTCGGTCCGTTTGGTGATGAATATCGGCTCATTCCAAGAAACATCCTCTCAAAAGGGTTACGCTCACTTTGTTGAGCATATGGCGTTTAATGGTAGTGAGCATTTTACCGGTAACGACGTTGTCAAACTTTTCGAGCAATCTGGTGGTAGCTTTGGCGCTGATATCAACGCTTTTACCAGTTATCAGCAAACGTCTTACCAACTTGACCTTGCGAATAATACGAAGCTAGAAGATGCCCTGAAGTGGATGAGAGATATCGGTAACGGGCTTGAGTTTGCTCCTGAGCAAGTAGAGAAAGAAAAAGGGGTGATTCTCGGTGAATGGCGACGTGCTAATCCGGATGATAAGTCCTTTTCTATGCATGCTTACCAAGCCTCGATTGAAGGCACTATATATGGTGAGCATGACCCAATTGGTACTCGCGAAGCGATTCAAAATGCTTCCTCAAGTAAGTTAAAGGCGTTTTACGACAAATGGTACCAGCCACAAAATGCCGAGTTGATTGTGACTGGTAATATCGACGTAGATTCACTGTCCAAGATTATCAAAAGCAAGTTCTCGAACTGGGAAAGTACCTCGGATACGGTAATAGAGAAGCGCCGTGATATTCGAGTGAACAACGAAAACAGAATCTTGCCAAGTAACACGATGGAATCACCAAGTCTTCATTTAGTGATTGAGCGTGGTCTAAGTGGCGGCACGACGATTGAGCAACAACATGAAGTGTGGCGTGATGAAGTCGCAACACAACTCATTCAACAGCGTTTGATCCGTGTACTCAGTGATGCCGCTGAACCTTTTCAATACGCTTATGCAGAGCCCTATTACTCTAACTATCAGCGTATGATGTCGGCAGGGATTTCGTTTGCACCAGATCGCCGCGAACAAATGCACCAGACTTTCATTCGTACCTTAGCGTCGTTGAGAGATTATGGTGCGACTCAATCCGAGTTAGATAGCGTTATGTCAAATTGGCAAGGTGAACTTGCAAATATTGATTCAGATTGGAGTCAGCGTAAGCCAAACAGTTACGCAGAAGCACGTGTTTTTCAAATTGGACAAGACAGTGTCAGCCAATCAAAAGAGAATTATGCCCAGAGTTTGGCAGAATTCATCAACAACGAGAATTTAGAGAGCATTAACACACAATTGACGGCTTTATTATCTCAGCAGCCAAGCTTTTTTATTGGTTTGGGGAAAAGCGAAACGTCAGAGCAGTTCAACGGTGTATTTGCCGCTCTAAACAGTGCCTATCTTCAAACTGGCGAAAAACCGCTAGAGATGTATGACAAAGTGGATGGATTCTTAAAGCCTACCCAGGAAGGCAGCATCACGAGCATGCGTCAGGAAGCGGGTGGTTTTCAAGTCTATACGCTATCAAACGGTGTCGAAGTGTGGTTCCAAAAAGATACTAAAGCGGGTGGTCGAGCGTATATTTACTATGCGAGCCAAGGTGGTAAAGCCGCTGTTGATCCGACGTTGTATGCCGCTTATGAAATCGCAGCAACAACGGCAATACGCAGTGGGTTAGGGGCATTTTCTGGTTCAGAGCTAGATAGCTACTTACGCAAAAACAACATTGCGCTTGGCGCGATGCTTGATGCGACCAGTCACGGAGCGCAAATTACGGCGCCAAATACGCACCTAACTGATGCTTTGAATGGACTATACAACCTAGCGACGGAGATTAAAGTCGACGAGCGCCAGATGGCGGCAGCGAAGCAAGAGTTTAAACAGCAGAGCGGCGCTTTTTTTGAATCACCGATGGGAAAACTGATTCAAAAAGCAAACGGCAATTCTTATTTGCCGGGTAGTCGTCATCGTATAGTGTCCAGTGATGATGTTGAACAAGTGACTTCCGAGCAGATACTAGCGGTGCATGAGCAACTTTTCAAAACCAATGATGGTTTTAAGATGGTTATTGTTGCAAACGTAGAGCCGGAAGAAATTACACCACTTTTGCGTAAGTATGTGGCCTCTATTGAAATGAAACCGAGTCGTTCGATTGATTATCACGTTGCGTTTAACCCGGAAGTGCCGGAGCGAACTGTGGTTGCGGATGGGCATGAACCTTCATCGTTGTATGTAATGCGTTTGACTAATACGAGCGATTACCAACGTACGGCAAGAGACACGGTTATCGAAGATATTTTGCAACGTATTAGTAATGCACGTGTTTTGGATATTGTGCGAGAAGAGTCTAGCCTTGATTACAGCCCGAGCATTTACACCATGACACAAGATCGCGAACCCATCTCTGATTGGCTCTTGGAGTCTCAAGTTGAGCCCGAAGACGTGGCACTTTTAGAGAGTAAACTGGGCAAAGTGTTTGATGGTTTAGCGTCAAATATTACCCAAAAAGAAGTGGATACGGCCGCGAAACAACTGGCAGTCGCGATGCAAGGATTGGATGACAACCCAGCACAGAGATCATGGGCATATACTCGTTATTTGGTGCATGATTACGGCGTCGATGTGTTGCTTGACGTTGAGAAAGTGGCTAAGAGTGTGACGTTAGATGAAGTGAAAGCGCATGCAAAATCAGCTTTTGGTCCACAAGCAAAACGCTCGGTAATGGTTTTAAATCCGGCCGAATAATCACGTAGTTTCTGACGAAAATCGTGGCAATAGTAATAAAAAAGACGGCGTGAAAGCCGTCTTTTTTAAGCACTTTAATCAAAGCTTTTATGCTGATTTACGCGAAAGTCGCTTTTCATTGTTGGTGTTATTTTCTTTTGTGATCGCACTGTCTTGAGCCTTACCCTTTAACGTTACCACTTCCTTTTCAGGTAATTCGGCTGCTTCACCAAAGAATTTGCCACCAGGTTCAATGCTGAGGTTATTGCTCCAGATCCTACCGCTTACGCGTCCCTTGGCAAGCACTTGAATGTGTTCTGCGTGACAGTTTCCGTCCATCATGCCATTAATGATCAGCTGTTTAGCGTAGATTTCACCGTTTACTCGCCCGCTTTCTGCGACAACGAGAGTGCCTTCCACGTTAATTTGACCATCGACGATGCCATCAATCTGGACATCGTTTTCTACTTTGAGTTCTCCGCTAAGAGAACAGCCTTTGGCGATGAGAGTTGAAGCTGCTGAGCTACTCGTTGTTCCACTGTTTTGATTAAAGATTCCCATCGTATTCTTCGCTCCTTAGTAAAAATGTCTTCGAAATCATTAAGGCTCCAATCGAC
>NZ_JAWOVM010000024.1:0-57941 GCF_033339895.1 Vibrio sp. 1751 | reverse complement strand
CACCAAGAAAAGCAGTCTTATAGAGGAGTTACTTCAGTCGCTTGAGGACCTTTTTTACCTTGCTCTACATTGAAGCTTACTTTCTGACCTTCAGTCAGTGTTTTGAAACCGTCAGAAACGATAGCGTTAAAGTGTACGAATACATCTTGGCCGCCGTTGTCTTGAGATAGAAAACCGAAGCCTTTAGTTTCGTTAAACCATTTTACTGAACCAGTTACTTTAGACATAAAAATACCTTTGAATTAAACATTAAAATTATGATTTGTTTTGTGGATCTTTTCTAAGCTATTGAATGTTCAATCAAGAGGAAGTTGTACGCAGGTGTCTGAATTGGGGATTCAAGATTTTACTGAGAGGAAACTTAAACTAAATGTTGCATTAACAGCTCTCTTCTAAGAGCCAAGGCACACTATACACCTTGTTTAGAAAATAGCTACATTTATTTTAGATAAATTAAATGTGCTCATTATTAACTCGATAAATTGTATTGTTCGAAAAAGTTGAATAAGTAGAACGAATAGTATGGCTCATAATTTTAGCTCATCAACCTAAAATAGAACCTTATCGATAGCCATAGATTGAACATGCGATTTGCAAACGGTCACAAAGATAAACTAGGAGAACTAGTATGAGTACATTCAGAGAAATTCGTCAGCTTATTCCTGCGCAACCTACTGCTGATGGTGATGGAGTGAAAATTCGCCGTGTAGCGGGTTTCAATCATGCTAGCTTTTCTCCATTTTTGATGATGGATGAACTCAAATCAGAAGACCGCGCTGACTATATCGGCGGTTTCCCTCCGCATCCGCACCGAGGTATCGAGACGCTTACTTATATGTTGAAAGGTCATTTCCAGCATCGTGATCATATGGATAATGTTGGCGAGCTTCGTTCCGGTGGTGCACAGTGGATGGCGGCAGGAAGAGGCGTCATCCATAGCGAAATGCCTATTATGAAGGAAGGCGAACTGCATGGTTTCCAAATTTGGATTAACCAGCCTGCGAAAAATAAGATGCAGCCAGCTCAATATCATGACTTTCAACCTGAAACGATCACTGAGTTTGATACTCCGAATACGGGGGTTGTACGTTTGATTGCGGGTCATATGACTATAAACAACGAACGAATTCAGGGGCCGCTAACAGAGACAGGTGTTGCTGCCACGGTAGCCGATTGGAGAGCGATGGGTGGTCAAGCTTTGAATTTGAACACGGAGCAAGACAATAACATGATGCTCTATGTCTATAAAGGTCGTATTCAATTAAAAGGTCGTGAGATCAATCAAGGAGAAATGGCCATTTTATCGAAAGGTGAATGGGTTGAATTGCAGGCCGAAAAAGAGAGTGGTGCACTGATCTTTATTGGTGAGCCAATTAATGAACCCGTGGTGCATTATGGCCCTTTTGTCATGAATAGCATGGAAGAGATAGAACAAGCTATCCAAGACTACAACTCTGGGTTATTTGAAACTTACTAGTTTTGACAGCCTACTCGCTTTTTCAGTTAGCGAGCAAATTAAAACAGTTTTGAGCCTGAATATTGGGCTCGACCAGAAGCAAATACGATAATCCACTGCCATCGAATTTGCGTTAGCCACGTTTAATCCACGTGGCTTTTTTCTACTTCTGACTCCATCGTATGATGGCTTCCTTTCCTGCTTCAATTCCTAACTCATAAGCATGACGCAGTGGTGCTGGCGATCGACTCAGCCGTTTCAACTTGAATGTTTCAGGAGGACACACTTGAATGATTTCGATACCAGGTGGTGGGTTGTTGATCAGCGCTAAGGTCTGATTGTAGCGAACTTCACGTGTCAACATAGGTTCAATTAATCCGGGCGTTTCTTTCAACATCCTCCTAGTTAGGGCGCTGAATTTTCCTCTTGGCTTTTGATAGCTTGCGGGCTGACTGCGTAAAACCATAATCTTTTTGGCTCCTCGCTTTATTGCTTCTGCAACAGGAAGTGCGTCTGAGACGCCACCATCAACGTATTGAATTCCGTTCAGTGATACGCCATTTCGGTAAAGTACAGGCAGTGCGCTGCTGGCTTTCATTGTTTCTGCCAAGTTGTCGATATCAGGAAGGTGGTACTCCGCTTGCCCATTGTCTTGACGCGTCACGCCTAAAAAGAAAGGTCGTGAATCAGCTTTGAGCGCAGATTTATCGATGCCAAGTTCTTCGAGGGTGACATTCCACATCCAGTCTAAGTTCATCATATCACCACCACGTAGAAGTTGAGATGGAGAGATAAATTCTTTTCTTAAGCTGTAATCGAGGTAGATTTTTAAGTTACGTCCGGGCATTTTAGCTAAGTAGGCAGCCAAGTTGCTAGCACCCGCAGACACTCCCCAAAAGCTATCAAATGGAGAGAACTCGCTAGCAAGAAAATGATCGAGTATGCCGCATGAAAATACGCCTCGCATGGCTCCACCTTCGACAATCAATGCTCGAGAGCCTACTTTTTCCATCACTTCGCTCCACTCTTTATCAATCGGATAATAGCGTGCAGCTTAACGCATAATGGTTTTATACCCAAGTGGGCCAAAGGTCTAGGTTGCGTTCCTTTGAATAAAAAGGGCATCGATGGATGCCCTTGTCACTTTTAGCCTATGGAATTGCGGGTAATTGAGTCGCTAATTTAGTGAAGGAGAGCCGAGCCGACTAGCCCCCTTACATAGAGCCATACCTGTAGTCCCATACTGATCGTTGTTGGAATAGTTTGATGATCACTTGTTAAATAGGCATACAAACACTATCCAGAGCGTTGTAAGCAAAAGTAATGGGGTGAATACTTTCTGGATAGAAGCGCCATCCGTTAAATTGTAAATTTTGATGGATTCATTATAAAACGCTCGTTTGAATTCTTTGAAGCTAATGTCGCTCTTCGCATGCGACTGTTCATAGTGCTGGTGCGCTGCGTCCGATAGTTGGTATTCCAAGTCTTGGAGCTCGTACTCCTTGTTAAAAAACGCATCCCAAGCCGAAAGGCGGGCTATCGTTTTAGGAGATGGATCCCCATTTAGTTTCTCTAGACGCTTAGCATAAGCTGCTTGATATTTATCCACGGTATATTCCTGTCTGAATAGACGTTGAGTTAGAACATATGTAAAAAGAAAAATAAGTAATAAAAGGTTTTTTACGTTCTATACCTGTGATAAATGCTAAAAAGTTCAATGCTCTAGCACTCCGATGTCGCAAATGATATTGATGGAATTGCTCTGCGACAAATAAAATAATTACTCTAGATAACAACGAATTTTTGTTGTTTTTTAAAAAAACTGATCATGAGATTGAGTGGGGAGTTTTACCGAGAAGAATTTCGCTACTGTAACTCTCTATATTTACTCAAAAAGAGAAAATCTTAGAAGCTTTCTTTGATTGATGTGAGATATTTTAGGTCGAAAAGCATTAATTTTGGCTATGATTATAGTTCGTCTTTTTGTTGTTGAACTCTACTTCGAGGGGGGAAAGAACCCATATTTCGAGCATAGGATAGCTCGCTTTTTCGTTACGTCGTTCTTGGAGTTTGAGTCAGTGACGAAGCTATGAGTCTAGCATCTTGAACTCGATTGGGCGTATTAATTAATTATAAAAGTAAAGCAGTGCTGAGCTAGGATAAACTTCAACGTAAAGGTGACGGTATGAATATACAATCAGCCATTATTGAATATGCGATAGCGATTATAGGCTTACTTTTGACGGGCGTTACCCTCTGAGCATGACTGCCCAGAGGATAGAAAGCGCATTAGCTTTTTGCTAACGATTGATGTTGTATCGAGCCATTGCAGCTTCTTCTGACGATACAACCGTTTTACCAATTGGTGCGAGTGAAATAACCGCTAGCTTGAGGTGTTGGAGCGCAAACGGAATGCCGATTATGGTGACAAAGCATGCTGCTGCAGAAAGTACGTGACCGATAGCTAACCAAAGGCCTGCAAATACAAACCAAAGGACGTTACCAATAACGCCGAGCGGACTCGTGCCAATGTCCATTTCATTGGTCAATTCATCGCGTGAGATGGCCTCTTTACCGAATGGGAAAAAGGAAAAATTACCCATAACGATACACGCACGCCCCCAAGGTATTCCGATGATGCTAATAAAGGCCAAAATACCAAAAAACCACCATAGCAACCCCATAAATACGCCACCAAATACAAACCAAATGATGTTACCAAGTGTTCTCATTCTATTTCCTTTATTCTTGAATGTGATGATTCAGATACCTGAGAGCAGCGTAAAACAAATCTAAACCGTCTGTTTTGTCGATGTGTGCTTTTGTGCCCTCATTCACCTGATTGATAGAATAATCGCTGTAGTCTTAACAGAGAATGAATGCCTTCCCTAAGGCAAGTCTTTTTAGTATAGAGCGTAATACTCAATCAAGCATATAGCCAAGAATCGCATTATCTAGAGACAACTTTCTCGATATATTGACAAATTTGCTCTGCCAATCGATGGCTGGCAATGTTGCGTTTTACTACTTCATTAGCAATATTTCCAGACTCAACGACGCCAAACCAGTCGAGCAACATCGAATGGAAACCTTTACTCGTTAGCATTGGCGTCCAGTCTTTCAAATTGATTTTTTGCTCTTGGTTAGCTTGCCATAGTTTGCCTTCAACGAAGGAGTCGAACTCAACTGCCTTGTTTGCATAACAAGCTTGAACGCGCTCTGTAGTGATACCGAAGTGGCGATTCATCGAGGCGTGGAGCAAAGTATCTCCATGTTGCCACTGAATATCTAAACGCGCCAACTGACCACCTTCAAGTTGATGAGTTACATAAGCATCTTTTAGATCGGCTTTGGCTGTGACGTTAACGCTGTCTAATGGGTGAATAAAATCATCAAATATAAAGGTACGAACATCCCCCGGTAGTTGGTGACGGTTCTTTTCCCAGCGTAGCGACTTTAAGTCATATATGTTGCCTTGCTGCACTTGTGGCATATGTTGGTTGTAAAGTGGAATGTGACGACGGTTAAAGCCCACATAGAGTGGCTGTCTCTCTTTTTCGGCAATGTCGTACAGCTTTTCCACGTCATCAGCACTGTTCGCTAATGGTTTGTCGACAAAGGTTGGAATTCCATGCTGCAGAAAAAATGCCGCTATTTGAGGGTGTACGCTTGTTGCCGCATGAATCATGACGGCATCGACGCCAAAGTGTAGAAGTTGCTGGTAGTCTTGGCAGATCTCTGAGATTCGATACTGCTTAGCCAGGCTCTCAAGTGTGTTTGGGTTGCGGGTACAAAATACAAGTTCGATATTTGGAAGCTGAGTGATAACAGGAAGGTACGCTTTCTGAGCGATATCCCCTAGACCAATAATACCAATTTTCATCCTAGTCCTTATCTCGATGTATGGATCGCGGACTGTCAGTATAACGCTTGGCGTGGCGATGAGTTTAAATACCTTGTTAGAAAAAGCCTGGTTCACACTTTGAGCCAGGCTTTATTGAATGATTTAGGAAACGGCTCGGCAGGCTTTGAATATATCTAACTTGCTATCGTAGGCTTGAGTTTGTACATCCATAATGCCTAATAAAGAGTGGAACACGTTATCATGTGAGTATTGGCCTGCATTCTGTGCTTGTTTATACAAACAGTCGGTATTGATCTGCTTCGCTTGTTTAAAGCCCGAAGACAGCCACATAATCAAAGGAACACGTTTTTGGAAATCTGGTGCAAGGCCATAAGGCATACCATGTAAGAACAATCCGTTTTCGCCTAGTGACTCACCGTGATCCGATATGTAAATTAGCGCGGTATTATACTCAGACTCTAACGCTTTAAGTTTTTTGATGGTTTCTGCCAATACAAGATCGGTGTAGCGTATTGTATTGTCATATGTGTTCACTATTTGTTCGATGCTACAGTTTTCGATGTCTGCACGTGGACAGTCTGGTTTAAAGAAGGCGTTGTCTCTTGGGTAACGCTGAAAGTAGGTCGGACCGTGGCTTCCTATAAGGTGCATGGCGACCACTCGGTTACCGTGCATATCCGCGACTTCCTGATCAAAATGATCTAATAGCGCCATGTCGTAACAAGTTTGGCCATTACACATAGGGTTTACTTGCTTTCGATCCACTTCAATTTTCTTGATCTTGTGGGCTACTTCTTTATCCCCACCGTCATTTTCTTTCCAAATGAGGTCAACCCCAGCGCGCAGCATTACATCGAGAGCATTGTCCTGGTTATCCGCTTTGGTGCGTTCAAACTCGTTTCGCGTGAGCTGTGAAAACATACAAGGCACAGATACAGCAGTCGCGGTGCCACAAGACGCGACGTCTTGAAATGAGATAACATCCAGTTTACTAGTATAAGGGTTTGTCTCTCGTGTATAGCCATTGAGTTGGTAGTTCTGCGTTCGAGCGGTTTCTCCTACGACAAAAACCAGTAGTGTTGGTTTGCGCTGTGCTTGCTGTACGGCGCTATCTGACTGCTTTGCATCTGTGCCGATTTCTCGATATGGCTCTGGCGTGGTGAAATATTTCTCCTTCACATACCCGGTCGCGCTGTAAACGAACTGGGTGGGTATGATGATTTTTTTTAGGTGGCTATTGTTGCGCCCTACAGATGCGTAGTCTTGATAGTACACGCTGGCAATGACGGCGATGACAGCTAGCGACGACAGCATCGATACTAATTTGGTAACAGAGAAGTACAGTAATTGGTGACGTTGAGATTGCAGCTTGACCTTAAAGATAATTATCGCTGGGATAACTCCCATAATCAGCGTCCAAATTACAGAGTGAGCACTCAGGTAAGAACTCGCCTCGCTCGAATCGGTTTCAACAATATTGGCAATCATTCCAGAATCGAAAAGTGTGCCATAGTTATAGCTTGCGTAGCTCACCATACTTGAAACAATGATTAAAATTATAAAGAACGGCTTGCCGATCCAAGGCCAACTAAATAAATTAAAAAGGAAATTGAGCGCGGCAAGAAAGAAAATTGGTATTGTGATAATAAATCCAATCTTGACATTATCTAAGTGTGTAAAGATGCCGATCAGTTCTTTATAAATAGGGATGTTTACGACGAGAGCGAAATACAGCGCCAACAGGAAAGTAAAGGTAACGTAAGAGATACCTCTCTGTTGTAAATCATGTGTCTTCATAATGAGTGTCTTGAATAAAAATTAGAGCAAGAACGAAGCCCAAATAAAAAGGGCAAGAGTTAACGCAACAAATACTGCTGCTGAGCCAATATCTTTGGCTCTACCACTGAGCTCGTGCCAGTCATCGCTAACACGGTCGACAACCGCTTCTACGGCGGAGTTAATGAGTTCGACGATCAATACCAAGAACAGGCTACTGATCATCAGCACTCTTTCGTATGTGGTGACAGGAAGGAAAAAAGCACAGACGGAAAGCACCAAGGCGAGAATCAATTCTTGTCTAAAAGCGGCTTCGTGTGTCCATGCGGCTTTCAATCCTTGAAATGAATAGCCGGTCGCATCCATGACACGGCGTATACCTGTTTTACCTGGCTTCAAAATATGACCTTACTATTTAAGCATTGGGATGGAACACATATCCCAGAGAGGTAACGAGATTAATCGTTACAGCGTGAAACATTTGTGAATAGAATCCATCGCGCGATAATTTAAGAAAAGTGCTTATTTAATCAAGATCGTAGACGGTATAGCCTTTGTGCTGGAGGCATTTACGCAATACGAGAGATTGAGTTTTGGTTGAATCATTTGTTCCACTCAAAGCACCAGCTCCAGCTCCTACAGCACCGCCGGCAGCAGCACCGACAGCCGCTCCACCTAATCCGTCTTCTAGCGCACCAGCAGCTGCGCCGATCAATGCGCCTGTAACTGCCCCATTAGTGGCTTCAGATTTCGCTGCCTCTGATTTGTCGACATTTTCTGCATAGCCTTGGCAGTAAAGAAAGTCTTGTTCATATGTACTAGGGTCGACATTGGTCATGTCGACGACAGGTTTTTGGTTGTAGGCGCAAGCTGTAAGCGTAGAAGTAAGCGCCATAATCAGGATAAAAGATTTATACATGAGTACTATCCATTTAGTGTGTGAATCTTATGGATTAAATGTACACTGTTTTATTGTTGGGCTCTGTCGCTTGAGTGTATTGAAGTGTCGTCTTCTGTAAACGGGGTAGGAAGGTTAAGTTAACTGTCTGATTTTTTGAGGCTAAGTGTGAAGCAAGCTCCTCCAAGTGGGCTATGGCAAATCGAAACTTCTCCACGTTGAAGCTCCATTATCTGTCTGACAATCGCCAAACCGAGCCCAAACCCGCTCGTCTTTTTGTTGCGAGATTCATCCGCGCTGTAAAATGGTTCGAATAGATGAGGCCAATGCTTTTCTTCAATACCTATGCCATCATCATGAACATTGATGAAGCAGCGGTGCTGATCGTGTTTTATCTCTACTAAAATCTGCTTATCTGCGTACCGCATTGCATTGCGCAGCAAGTTATCTAAGGCTCGCTTTAACAATTTTGGGTCAGCAAACGCGAGAACGTTTTCTGAGTTTACTTCTTGAAGCGAGATAGCGAGCGTAGTCTCTTTTTGCCATCTCTGTCGTAACTCTTTGACTAAGTTGAATAGGACGACTTCTTCTTGAGTTTGTAATGCTGTGTCAGGACGCTCCATCTTTGCGTAGTAAAGCAATTCTTCAACCATTTCTTCCATCTCGTCAATGTCTTCGACGATACTGTAAACATACTTTTTCTGTTGTTCAGTTAAGGTTGAATCCGATAACAAATCTGCTTGCCATTGTAAGCGGAAGATTGGGGTACGCAATTCATGTGCAACGGCGTTAGTTAGCATTTTATTGCTAGTGATCAAGCGAGATACTTTATCGGCCATCGTGTTAAAGCTTTTGTTTAACGTCCCAACAGACTTAGCGCTTGAGGTACTAGCTCGAGCCTTGAAATTACCTGAGGCAAACTCAACGGTCACTCTCTCTAGCTCTCGAATCCGACGGCTTAAGAACCAGATCAACAATATGCAATACAGAGCAAATCCAGCTAAAAAGAACAACCAAACTATATTGTCATCAAAGTTGGCTGCTTTAACCACAGGACTATTCGGATTATCGCTCATTTTAAAGATAGGCGTACTCGCATCTAGGCGGAACCAGATATCCCTTTCTTCATCGTAAGCGACGTTAACGGAGGTATCACTTTCAAACGCCTTTTTGATGTCTGTTGGAAGCTCTTCAAGCGTATGAGGCACCAACAAACGATGGCTTGATGTGGCAAATTGTTCCAACTGTTGTTGAGTATATTCTAATCCGTGTTCTTTATAGATAGGATAGATCAGATCGTGAAAAGCTTGACCCTCATGCTCTTGTAATAGGTAGTCATAATCTGTGTTGATCTCATAAACTAAGAACTCGTATCCCCACAAGCTAGCCATAAACAGAATGATAAGGCCAACAAAGCTTTCCAGATAAATACGTCTCATTATTCATTCCATGCATCAGGCATAAATAGGTAGCCTTTGCCGCGAACGGTAATGATTTTTTGTGGTGAGCAAGAAGCATCGCCTAGCTTCTTTCTCAGTGTCACTATGCGATTATCAATGGTGCGGTCTGTTCCATCGTATTCAATACCACGCAGTGTTTTGGTCAGCCACTCGCGTGATAGTGTTTTTTCAGCATGCGTTGCAAGAACCCACAACAAATCGAACTCGCCGTCTGTCAGCGCAATTTCTTCTTGGTTCATTACGCACGATTTACGCAACCGGTTTAAACACAGAACACCAATTTGTAGGCCGTTTTCGGACTCGGTAGGCGCCGCCTCTTTTCTTCTTAATAGCATGCGAATACGAGCCAGCAATACGCGAGGTTTGATGGGTTTAGTAACAAAGTCATCTGCGCCTATTTCTAATGCGGCGACATGATCGAAGTCATCATCACTTGCTGTTAGCATCAACACTTTGCCTTTGTAGCATTCTCGGATTTGACGACATACACTCAGACCATCTTGCCCGGGTAGCATCAAATCTAACAGCACCACGTCTGGTTGTGTGTCAATAATCGCATTGGGTGCGTCCGTCCCATTGTCGATACATTTGACCTGAAAACCTTGTTCAACAAAATACTCACCCAACATAGTTTGTAATTTGGGATCGTCTTCCACAATGATTAGAGATGGTTTGATTTGTTGTGCGTTCATTTAAGTGATGTATACAATATTTAATATCAATGGAACTTAAACAAATTTACGAATTATTTCAAATAAAGCTTTCTCAGAATAAGGTTATCGGATGAGTTAATTGGATAAAATTGCCAATTAATGATTTAAATCTAATCACCAATCACATTTCGAGAGATGTAAAAAGGCGCAACGTTTGCGCCTAGGTATGGAATCTTAAAGCGAAATTACCGCTTATTCGGTGGTACATACGACGCTGTTGTCGCTGCCAAATGCATTTGGAACGTAAGCATCAGCTTGTGGGTCATTTTCCCACTTCGCGTCATCGAGCAAGTAACGGAACTGAACATTCCGCGCTTTAGGTAAGCGGGTTTTAAATTTAAACTGACGACTTTTCTTCACTAATTTCATCGGTTCTGGCTGCCAGTTGTTGAAGTCTCCAGCAATTTGGACAGAGTCCCACTGATCTTTATCTAGCTCGAACGTGACTTCGACTTCATCTTTTGTCTTAAAGAATCTTTTTTTAAGCATTGATCTTTCCTTGTTCGTACAAAAACTGTTCTAACTATTACTCGTGTTTCATAATGATTTCAAGTTTTATCGAATTGTTGCTGGTATCTGATGAGGGGAGTATCCGAACGGTGAATAGCTCGTTGTGCTGGTTTCGTGTACTGAGGGAGCGTTAGAGAGAAAATTCACTAGCCTAAAATAGTCAAAGAACAGAGTTTGTTAGCGAGCCGAGAGTCCGTATCTTGAAGTCAAACCGTTATCATGTATTATCTTAAATCACCATTTTCCTTGATGTAGCTATGTTGAAGTTTAACCGTACATTGTTGACTGCGATAGTTTGCTTAGTTGCTATGCTTTTGAGTAGTGTCGCTCCTGTGGCGCAGGCTTCCGCTCCGATGAAAACAATTGAAGTACGCGATCTTATTGTTCAACAGGCTGCTCTGCACAAACAACTTGGCGTCAATGACGACTGCGTAGAATCACATCACGATGAGTCAGCCATCAATAAGGCACAACAATCTCACACGAGTTGTAGCTCTTCCTGCATGGTCAAAATTCCCGCCAACTTATCTCAAAACGACTTACTGCTTCTTCCTTATAGCCTTGCTTTGATTGATAGGCCTCTAGTCGAAAAAGTAGTGACAGTGATCACCAAGCTTTATCGTCCTCCGATTGTTTAATTCCTCATCTCAAATTACTTGGGGTTTACCCCTTTTTACCAAATGAAATGATTTGGCATTTGAATGCCACAAGGAAATAAACAATGAAAAAACTACTTGCCTTATGTAGTGCAATTTTACTGACTTTTACCGCTCATGCAGCGCAATTTGAAGAAGGGAAGCACTACAAAGTTCTGGATGTTAAGAAAGCATCGAAACCTGTTGTGACGGAATTCTTTTCTTTTTATTGCCCACATTGCTACAAGTTTGAGTCGCTTATTGAGCGTTTAAAACCTGCTCTGCCAAAAGAGGCAAAGTTTGAAAAGGTACATGTGGGGTTCATGGGCGGAGATATGGCGATTCCGATGGCCAAGTCCTACGCGACGATGGTGTCGCTCGGGGTTGAAGATACAATGATTCCTGCCATGTTTGCCCAAATTCATCAAAAGCGACAAGCGCCAAAAGACGAAGCTGAGCTGAAACAACTCTTCGTTGATAATGGCGTAGAAGGTAAGAAGTTTGATGCGGCTTACAACAGTTTCGCCGTAAACTCAATGCAGAAAGGTTTTGATAAGCAATTCTCTGCCAGCACGTTAAGAGGGGTTCCGGGTGTGGTTGTGAACAATAAATACATTGTTTTGGCCAACGAAATTCGTACTTACGACGAGTACAATCAATTAGTTAATTACTTATTGACACTGTAACTATAAATAGCATTGAAGCTTAAAAATGGCGACAGTAGAGTCGCCATTTTTTATGCTTATCACACTCGTATTATCTAAGAACGCTTGTACATGCTTGAGTCGGAACACTAGTCATAAATATGGCATGCGGATAAAACAAGCTAGCAGCAGTGATTGCAACATTACATGGCTGAGCAATCGTAGTTTTAATCACATTGGTAAGCACAGCGCCTGTATTATTTACTGTTTGAGCGGCGGCTTGTTGTGCCTGGTAAGACACGCAACCTGTCGTTGCATTGATCATCGCAGTGCTAAACAAAAGTTTGCGAAAAAACATATTCATATCCTTTGTGAATGCTTTGAATTACTTATATGTGGATTGATTCATAAATGAAACAAAACAGTGTTCAAAATATGTGTGCATTCACGAAATGAACATTGTTTTATAAAAAGACGTTTTTTTGTGATCTTAGTACTGGACAGACCAGGTTATGAAACTAAAGCCAATCCGTGCATTACGATTACGCCGAAGGTCAGTTTGCTCCTCATTCCTTGATATCCCTTGGGCTCGGCGTCTTGTTCGACTTTCCTCACGAGCTTTTCTGCATACCAAACAGCAAGGTACCCAATTGCTAAGAGTAGGGTTGCGACTGCGTAATGTTTGTGGCCCTGCAGTAGTGCGCCCCAAGCTAGTAAGACAAAAAGGTTGCTGAGAATTAATATATTTCGGCTAAGGCGGTGGTAGTAATGCTCAATGCCATTACCCCAAAGGATGCCGGATAAAAAACTTAATATAACGGCGCTATATGCGATGAAAAATTGCTGACCACTTAAATTGAAGAGTGAGATGTCAGTGAAAATCAGCCCTAAACTAAACACAAATGGAACCAGGCCTAAGTAACCGAGTTGTAGCATGGTTGAGCGTGTTGTCATGGTCGTCACCTTACAATTGTTGCTCTATCATATTGGTAAGCGTAGTACTTGTCGGTGATGTGGAGCTTGGAAAAGTAGCAATAACTTTACCTTCAGAGCTAATTAGAAACTTGTAGAAGTTCCATTTTGGTTTTATGCCTGCTTGGTTAGTAATCTGGTTGAAGACTGGGTTCGCATCTACACCTAATACTGAAGAGCGAGCCATCATTGGAAAGGTGACCCCGTAATCGAGATAACAGACTTTCGCTGTGTTTGTTTCGCTTCCTCTATCTTGTCGAAAGTCATTGCTCGGGAAACCGATAACGGTGAAGTTTTGGTCTTTGTAAGTTTGATAGAGGGTTTCTAACTGTTCGAACTGAGGAGTGAAGCCGCACTGGCTTGCTGTATTGACGATTAGTAGTGTCTTTCCCTTAAAGCTTTCGCATAGATCGACTTCTTCCGTTGAGTTTAACAACCTTTGCTTACCTTGAAGAATATCAGGGCACTCAGATGCAAGAGTAAGCGAATTCATGGAGAGAAAGCTAACGAGAGCGGCGAGTTTCAGTAATCCTTTCATGGTGTTGTTCCCCTTGTTTTCAATAAGTATAACTACTCAAGTGCAAAGAGGATCGATCAAAAAAGCCGCACAAATGCGCGGCTTTTTCAAGAGCTGAGACCTGACTATGCCAGTTTCAACTCGAACTGGTTTAGGTACATTACCATATCTTCAATCGTCAGTACCGGCATGTTGTGCAGGCGACCGAATGCTACGATCTCCGGTGCCTTTGCCATCGTGCCATCTGGATTGGTCACTTCACACAGTACGCCAGCGGGTTGAAGCCCTGCCATTTGCATCAGATCAATCGTACCTTCTGTGTGACCACGGCGAGTCATTACACCACCTGGACGTGCGCGCAGAGGGAATACGTGACCCGGGCGAGCAAGATCTTCCGGTTTTGCGTGCGGGTTTGCCGCCGTTTTAATGGTCGTTACGCGGTCTGCTGCTGAAACACCCGTTGTTACACCAACTTTCGCTTCAATAGAAACCGTAAATGCGGTTTGGTTTGCGCTGTTGTTGTTTACCACCATTGGAGGCAGTTCCAGTTTGTCTGCTTGAACATCTGTTAAGCACAAACAAACGATGCCGCTACATTCGCGGATCATCAATGCCATTTGCTCGTTAGTGAGGTGCTCGACTGAATAAATGATATCGCCTTCGTTTTCGCGATCTTCATCATCAAGAAGCAGTACGCCACGGCCTTCTTTTAAAGCGATAAGTGCGTTTTCAACGCGAGTAATTGGGTCGCCGAATTCGGCAAGTAGTGATGACTGATTCATGGTTAACTCCTAAATTTCACCAGAATCAGGGCGGTATGAGAGATCGCCGTAAAATACGATCAAAAAGAAGTGCACCAGCATTCTTAGCGATCTGACTCGCTATGCTGGTGTATTCTTATTCTCTTTCATCCGGACTATAACCGTCGGCTCTGGCATCTCACCAGATCTGCTGACCTCGACGAATCGAGCGCTCGCGGGCTCACTTGAAAAAGTATACCGCCGGTGGGGAATTTCGCCCCGCCCTGAGAACAATTAAAAATGTACCACTTCATCCAAGTTGTGAAGAAGTGGAGCTAGGATAGTACTGCGAACTGAATAGCTTGGAAAGTCGATTCCATCTGTATGATGGAAAAGTGTGCTATCGACGGAAATAATCTGTGCGAATAAAGTGATCAATCTGCTGCGGCACGAAGGTGTTGTAAATCAGGCTCGTATGCGTTTGCTTCACTTCGATATGATCTTGCATACCGTCCAGTCTTGTCTCTTCTACGGTAACGGTACCGTCCGACATGGTGTTGTCATTACGGATCAACAATGGGCGAGCGCCAATCGGCATCGTTCCTGCGATACTGCCGAGTTTTTGAGGGAAATCCCAGGCGTCATCATGTTTGTTTAATCCGTGGTGTGGCGAATTGCCTAAAATTGCACCCAATCCGAGATCTTGAATTCGACCTACAATGGACGCGCCTTTAAGAGGCGAACCGATAGCGACAACATGAGAGATTAAGTTAGTGCTCGGTTTTCTGTTGGCGAGATAGCGCTTAATCATCAAGCCCCCCAAGCTGTGTCCCACGAGCACGTTTGTGGTCAGTGGATTAAGCGAATGATCAATAGAATCAAACAGTGAAGACTCATCGATAGCAACAGTGTTATAGCTGAGTACTTGCGTTTCGTATCCGAGTTTTCTCAGCTTTTGGCTAAGAGGCTGCATGACCAGCCCATGCATATAAAGACCATGTAAGATGATGATTTTCATAATACCTCCTAGATTTATGACGTCGTAGATATCCTACTCTAATTGACAAGAAACTACTTGTGCTTTGTGGTGCATATTTACGTTTTGCTGCAAAGTTTGACTGCTGTAGCAAGCGACTCAGCCCAGTAAATCCTGTACTTGTTGTTGCAATTGATGACGATTTAAAGACGCAGGACTTAACACTTCACCGATAACAACATCCACTTTTGACCAAAAACGAGTCGGTCGTTTTGTGAGAGCATGTCCGCCTTTGTGGCTGAAAAAAGAACCCCAAAGCCCTTTTAACGCCATAGGGATGACAGGTACAGGGTTACGTTCGAGGATTTTCTCTACACCAGAGCGAAACTCACCCAATTGACCGTTAGACGTTAAACGACCCTCAGGGAAGATACAGACAACCTCACCGTCGTTAAGTGCTTGTTCAATCTGCTCAAATGCTCGTCGGTAAGTGTCGGCACACTTACGTGGAGAACAGATCGGGATAACACCGGCATGACGGAATACATATTTAAGAACAGGTAGCTCGCTGATGGACTTGTCCATCACAAAACGAACCGGGCGAGTAGAGGTTCCCATCAAAATCAATGCATCGACATAGCTAACATGGTTAGCCACGATTAACGCAGCGCCTTGTTCAGGAATATGTTGGCGCCCCTTTATGGACACACGATACATACAATGGCTGAGTAAATAACTGATAAAGCGTTGTGTAAATTCCGGTACTTGGCGATAGACATAGATCGCCACGAAGAAGTTACCTATTGCCATCATGGCAAACAGTTCCACAATAGAAAGCTCTAGTACGCTGAGTACAACGATCGAAACCAAAGCAGACACCACCATAAACAACGCATTCATGATGTTGTTAGCAGCAATGGCACGTGCACACTCCCCTTTGTTTGAACGCGATTGGATGAACGCATAAAGAGGAACAATAAAGACACCGCCGCTTACACCAACAAGGAACAGGTCAATCATGACGCGCAGATGTTTTGATTCAGCAACGAAGCTTTGCACATCATAAAAGTGCACCGGAAGTGATGGATAACTTGGGACTGCCCATAGCAAGTCGACGCCAAAGACTGTCAGACCAAGGATACCGAATGGCAAAATACCAAGCTCAACGTGGTTGAAAGAGAGCTTTTCACACAACCAAGAGCCTGTCGCGATACCAATGGAAAACAATGCCAACAGTAAAGAAACGACAGTGCTATCTGCGAACAAATGTTCGCGTGCGAAGTTAGGGAATTGAGTTAGGTAAGTCGCACCCATGAACCAGAACCAACTGATGGCAAGAATAGACATCCAAATGCCTCTCTGCTTTTTTGCCACTTTTAACGTGTTCTTTAAACCAGAAATCGGTTCAAATTTCGCTTTGTCATTTGATTGGCTAGGCATCGCTGGAATATTCACGCTGCTCATGAACCCAAGCAAAGACAAGGCAATCACGGTACAAGAAGCAATCAAGGTACCATTAGGAATGGCTAGCAGCAGGCCTGCGCTAAGCGTACCTATAAGAATCGAAAGAAACGTGCCCATTTCAACCCAAGCATTTCCTTTAACAAGCTCATTTGGTTTGAGCGCTTGTGGTAGCAAGGCGTATTTCACGGGACCAAAATAGGCCGATTGAGTGCCTGTCATAAACAGCAGAACCAGCATCAGCATGGCACTTTGGGTGGCAATAGCGGTTGCTGCGCAAGACATGATAGCTAGTTCGATGAGCTTTAGACGTCGGATTAATTTGGCTTTGTCCATGCTGTCAGCGACGGCACCAGCATGCGCTGAGAATAGAAAGAAAGGTAGGATGAATAAGCCTGCCGCCAAATTAACGAATAGATTGACAGATATTGGTAGGTTATCAATTTGGCTGTATGTCACCATCAATAACAGAACGTTTTTGTAGATGTTGTCATTGAGTGCGCCAAGGCATTGCGTCACAAAGTAAGGAAAAAAGCGTTTTGAGAAAAACATACGGGCCCCGATTAAACAAAGTCGAATGAGATGGGAGCACTTTATGCTCAATGAACGATTAAACCAGCTTTCTCTTTCTAGTGACGTTGTATGCCACCAAAAGTAACGAAATTCGTTACTTTTATTTCCATTTGTTTATTGAGTTACTAATTGCGAGACTTATTGGTGAGTTTTCTTTCCCATGGTTCAAATAAAGGGAACGTCCAGCGACGCATCGCAATAATCAGAGAGGTGCCGTGTTTTTCGTCCATATCGAGAGAGCTATCACTTTGGCAAGCCTGATAAAACTCATCGATGACCTTTTGCAGTTTCTGTTGTAGCTTCTTGTTGGTTGGTACACTCATCAATCCTGTTGCCATGGAGAACTTTTCATCTTCACCAGAAAAGTAGCTTTGGAAAAAGGCGTCTTGAACTTGCTGTTGGAAGAACCGTTGAATAGGGCCGCCCATCTGCCACTTAAATGTCGGAGATATACGCAAACGAATTTTGTTATTTGGCTGCAAGTCGATGATGTTCAGACGATCCAAATGAGCAAGCTTTTGCACCAGTTCCAACTCATTGAAGGTATATTGCTGAACGATTTGTTCAAACTGATAGCCATTTACAACACAGATCGCCACGAGCAGCAGGGCTTTATCGTTAACCAGCAGCTTTTCTTGCTCTAACGTTAGCGACTCCAGACCTTTATTGTGCGCAGCCGCGAGCTTAAATAGTTCCGCCATTTCTAAACCAATCAATTGGCAAATTCGTTCTAAGCGCTCAAGGCTAATGTGCTGACCTTCAGCGAGTAAACGTTTGACGCTTCCTTCACTTAAATCAAGGTGTTGTGCAACATCGGCATAATGCAGCCCAGTTAACTTTAGTTGGCGTTTAAGCTCTTTAATTAACGTATAGCTTTCTGACATTTACGCTGTTACCTCGTCGTGTAACTGCTCTAGGTACGTTTGCATAAAGGTTTTGCGTTTTTGCGCTTCGCGTCTTGCTGACTCTGTGTTCATGGTTTCAGCGATTTTGAATAACTTGGTCTGAAAGTGATCCAGAGTGAATTGTTTATCGTTAAGTTCACGTTCTTCGGCAAATATATCGCTGTCGTTGTAAAGTTGCGCGTTAAATTGAGTGCTGACTTGAATGCATCGCGTCACGCCAATTGCGCCTAAAGCGTCCAGACGGTCGGCATCTTGGACGATTTTGGCTTCCAACGTATTTGGCCTGATGTTTGCGCTAAAGCTGTGTGCCTCTATCGCATGAGCAATGGCATCATGATATTGCTGCGGATAATCGATACTCTCTAAAAATGCGACCGCTTTTTTGGCTGCGATGATTGAGCTCTCTTTGCGATTTGGGTGATCTTTCGGGTAAGTAAAGCAATCATGCAAATAGGCAGCCGGTAATACAATCGCGATGTCTGCATTTTCTTCTTTGCAGAGCTGTTTCGCTGTTTTGACCACGCGTTTTACGTGTTTAAGATCATGAGCTGCATCTACTTGCATCTCTTGCTGCATAAATTCCAAAAATTGCGGTTCTATCTGGCTTAATGACGTCATGGTTCATATCTACAACTAAAATGAAGTCAGAAGTATGCCCAACGCTTAGAATAATTTCCAAGTGCGATGGTGTAATTGAGATTCAGCCACCAGAACCTTGTGCAACGTTTGGTACTCAGCCGTTTTATATGGCCTTTCAATGTGTTCAGTGGTTTATGAGACAAGAATAGACAGAGCGAGCAGTGATGTTTACCAGTAGAAAAAAGGCCTGACGATGTCGTCAGGCCTTTTTCGTTTCGCCGATCTTTTTAGCGTTTGAACGTTACTTGCTCTGCTTGTTCAAGATGAATATGAGTTGTCGCAGGCTGTGTTTCTGCAATCACTTTACCGTGACGAACAGAGTAACGAACCGGCACTTGGCGACGTACTGCGTCAAAACCATTTTCTGCGGGAAGAATCAGTAAACTACCAGGTTTGCCTTCTTCAATGCCGTGCTTATCTTGAATGTTCAGTGTACGTGCTGAATTGGTGCTGATCAGATCCAGTGAGTTGTTGATTTGGTCGTAACCCATCACCTGGCACACGTGCAGACCCATATGCAGCACTTGCAGCATGTTTGCAGTGCCTAGTGGGTACCAAGGGTCAAATACATCATCGTGTCCAAAGCAGACGTTGATGTTGGCATTCAGCATCTCTTTCACTCGTGTTACGCCGCGACGTTTTGGGTAATCATCAAAACGGCCTTGTAAGTGAATGTTCACCAATGGATTTGCCACGAAGTTGATACCGGACATGCGTAATAAACGGAACAGGCGAGATGCGTATGCACCGTTGTAGGAACCCATCGCTGTGGTGTGACTGGCCGTAACTTTATTCCCCATATCAAACTTGTGCGCTAATGCTGCCAGTGTTTCAACGAAGCGAGATTGTTCGTCATCGATTTCATCACAATGCACGTCGATCAGACGGTCGTATTTTTGCGCTAATTCGAACACGTAGTGCAGCGATTCAATGCCATATTCGCGTGTGAATTCAAAGTGTGGAATCGCGCCAATCACGTCCGCACCTAATTTGACGGCTTCTTCTAGCAGCTCTTTGCCATTTGGATAAGAGAGAATTCCTTCCTGCGGGAAGGCGACGATTTGGATATCTACCCACTCTTTCATCTCTTCACGCACTTCTACCATCGCTTTTAGGGCAATTAGGGTAGGGTCTGAAACATCGACGTGGGTACGAACGTGTTGTACGCCGTTTGCTATCTGCCATTTTAAGGTTTGTTTTGCGCGCGCTTTCACGTCTTCAATCGACAGCATTTCTTTGCGCTCAGCCCAACGTTCAATACCCTCAAACAATGTGCCAGAGATGTTCCAGCTAGGCTCGCCTGCGGTTTGAGTTGTATCTAAGTGAATGTGTGGCTCGCAGAAAGGCGCAACCGCCATACCGCCTTCAGCATCGATGATGTCACCGTTATGACTAAGCTCCACATCGTTGCTTTCAATGCGCTTGAATTGACCATCTTCAATCAAAATTTGCTGCAGACCTTCTTGTCCTTTTAGCGTTATGTTTTTGATCAGTAGTGTTGTCATGATGGTTCCTTACGCTGGCTGTGTAGCCAGTGCTTTTTTGTTAAGAATAGGATTAAGAATCAGGAAGCTAATTGCGCCGCCAAGTACAGCGTTAATCGGCACTACGCCAGGCAGGAAGTGTCCCGCACCAACGCCAATCACGACAGCGATAATGCCAGCCCAGTTAACGTTTTGGAATTGGGCGGCTTCAAAGTTTGCGTAGCGTTTACGGTTCGTGAAGAAGTCAGCGATGATCACGCCGCCAATCGGTGGAATTGCCAACGATAAGAAGGTCAGCCAGCCAACAAAGTTATTGTAGAGCCAGAGAGCGCAAAGTGTGCCAACAAGACCGTTCGCCATTGAGATGTATTTACTTGGTAAGCTTGTGATGTTGGAAAATCCAAGCCCCGATGCGTAGAGCGCGTTGTCGTTGGTGGTCCAGATGTTCAAGCCAAGAACGATGATAGCTGGAATAAGAAGACCTTGCGCGATCATCACTTCAGAGATGTCTGATTGACCCGTCACCGACGCACCTGCCGCGCCAAAGATAAACATTAACGAGTTACCGATGAAAAATGCCACCATGGTGATCATCACGGCGCTGCGCGGCTTTTTGCCAAAGCGTACGAAATCCGCCGTTAACGTACCTGCACTAACAAAAGAGCCGACAACCATCGCGAGTGCTATTGAAAAATCGAGTGGCTCGCTTGGTTGAACTTGTTGTAGTTCGCCAATACCGCCAACGCTCTTTACTGCCTCGATGACAGAGTAGCCGCCAAGTAGTGCAATCGCGGGAACGGCGATTGCTGACAACACCATCAGTGCGGAGATGCCAAAGTAAACGGTCGCGGTCATGAGCAAACCGGAGACGAGGATCAAAGTATTGGTATCGATGCCCGTTGCTTTGTGCACCGGAATCGCAAACATCGCGACACCAACTCCAAACCACCCAACTTGAGTACCGCCAAGAAGAGCAGAAGGAAGCCAAGAGCCTTTAGAACCAAAAGAGAAACGAGCAAGAAGGTGAGTAGAGAGACCAGTAGAAGCGCCGATGTAACCGAGGAAAGAAGTGTAAATGCCGAGGATTAGGTTACCGATGAGAACAGCGAGGAAAAAATCATTAAAGGAGAGCCCAGTACCGAGAGAACCCCCAGTCCACATACTTGCGGAGAAAAAAGTGAGTCCTAACATCACCATGGTTAGTGACGCCACGCCTTTTCTGGCCGTGTTGGGAACTGGTCCAAGACTGTAGTTATTGTCTCCAGCCATTATTACCTCCGCACATTTAAACATTAAATTATAGCACCTGATTTTCAGGCAAACGGCGCGTATTATCGTGATGTAAATTTAATAGTCAATGATAAAATTGCAATTTAAACGTTTGCTTAGTTTTTTGTGTTTGTTTTTTCACTTAATAACAATGGCTTAGTTTTTAATTTGTAAAATTGAAAAGATTGGTTTTACGTATTTTTTATGATTTATAGACAGGTTTTCTATGTAAAATGAATGTTTTGAATTGCTATTTGTTTTTATGGATTAAATTTATCTATAACTCTGGATTGTTCAGTCGATTTCTATGAAAAGAAAACGTTTTCATGATGAGATTTTTGGTTTGGACGTTATTTGTTCTTTTCTTGGGTGTGCTTTCTTGGTTTTATTTTGTGTAGGTGATTTATTTTTGTTGAAACTAGTATTTCTAATGGTTTAGTGGGCAAATATTTGAATTTTATAAACAGTAAACAATCTGTTGTGGGCAAAAAAAGTACAACCGAGCTCGGTCAGAGGATGAGAGAGCAATAGCCACATAAAAAAATAGCCAACCGCAAAGAGTGCGATTGGCTTATATACATGTGAACAAAATCAAGTTCACTAACAACGTCAGTTGGCTAGGTGACCCTCGGCTTAAGAAGGGTCGATTTATATAATGCAGTTACTGTGCCAACTTTAATATGCCCTAAAATACGTAGTTTCTGTGACATGCGTTGCTTAAAGTTTGAGTATGTTTGCAATTTGCAACTGCGTTATGCAATTTGACTCTATTATGCTAATGATTGATTAATAAACAATGAACCTTTTAAAGCATGACTAAACTCGCCGTTCCTAAAAAGGCGAAAAAACCAACGACATCTGTCACTGTTGTTAGAATCACCGAGCCAGCCAAAGCGGGGTCCAATTTAAACTTATCCAGAATAATGGGAATCAGCACACCAAATAAAGCTGCGGTAATAATATTGACGATAATGGCGAGCGCGATGGTTCCCCCTAGAACCGGAGATTGAAACCACAATCCGGCGAGCCCGCCGATGATTAACGCCCAAGCAATGCCGTTCAGAGAGCCAATACCCAACTCATTTTTCAAAAGCTTGAAGCGGTTACCTGGGGTGATCTGATTAAGCGCCATCGCACGAATCATTAGAGTGAGCGTTTGGCTGCCAGCAATGCCCCCCATGGATGCAACAATTGGCATGAGCACCGCCAAAGCCACTACCTGAGCAATTACATCTTCAAATAGTCCGATAGTGACAGACGCCAAAATCGCAGTAAGCAAATTGATGCCTAACCAAACACCGCGCTTATGCGAGCTTTTTAATACTGGCGCAAACAAGTCATCGCCTTCATCCATACCTGTACCGGCCATCAAACGTGCTTCGTAGATTTCACGCTGTGTACTCAATGCAAACTGCCAATCGACTTCACCGATCAGTGTTTGGTCTGCATCAGTTACAGGGAGAGCGGGCAGTGTGCTGTGTTCTAATGCCTCTACCGCTTCAGGAAGCATCATTTTACTGTCTAGCACCGTCACAGCCTCAATAACGAGTGTTTTTAAGCGAGTATCGGGGTCACCACGCAAGATATCGAAGTAGTTGACCGTTCCACGATACTGTTTATTACGATTAATCAGATACACCTGTTGAGGCGTGTCGTAGCTATAGCGCTCCATTAACTGCTTAGCTGTCCCAATCGTAATGTTGAAGGGCAGGGTGATGATCTTACGTTCAGCCCAGTGGCCGAGTTCTTCATCAGCATACTCGTTTGCTTGATCGTAAAGTTCCAACTCATCTTTTTCTATCAACGAGAGCGCTTCGTTGATGATCGACTCTGGCAACGAATCGGCCCATTCGATGAGCGACAAGTTGTCGAGTTTAGCGAGAGTGAGCTTTAGCTCGACTTCAGATAACGCATTGATGATAGAGAAACGTACGTCCGCACGCATTTCCGTTAACACGTCGATATGTAGCTCTAGTGGTAAAGCTCGCCATAAGCGAACACGATCGTCGATTGGAAAGGCTTCTAGAATCAGGGCAACCGCGCCGGGCTCGAGGCCCGCTTCAATAGATTCATTGAGCGTTGCGACTTGATCCGCTTCTTCGGCTTGGCCAATTTGCTGGATTAGAGTGGAGAGATCTTGAAACTTGCTCACCGAGTACCCCGATAGTTAATTCGTTTTATGGAAGTATGGCATGTTATTGAGATGCACAACTATGCACCTTAACCTTGCTCAAGGTACTTGAAAGTAACAGAAAAACAATAGGCTATTCGCTGTTGATGGTGAGATATGGCTGTACCAATTGGCGAATGTTCACTTTTGCGCCAATACGGGCTGCCAGCAAGTACATTCCGCCGATTTTTCTGTGTAAAAATAGGGCATCTGCTGGTGGAGTATGCCAGTATTCTTGCTCCATGCTTAGAATGGTGCCAGCCTCGCGAAGCTTTTGTGCTAAGCCGCTGGCTTTAAAGTCATAAGGCTCATCAACTAACATCGGTTCACATGCCATTTTCACTAGATCGAGAATCGCTTGGCGTTGGTCTGGAAGGATGGTTTGGCTGAAGAAGCCTATTTGTTCAAGCGCATTATTCAAGCCTTGTTCGTCATTGTTAACGACAGATGCGAAAGCTTGGCGATAACCAGTGCTGAACCGCTCGCTGTACTCTCGAGTGGCCCCGAAATCTAGCAAGCCGATTTGACGAGTGTTTTCGATATATAAGTAGTTGGCGAAATTTGGGTCGGTTTGTACCATCTTAAATTCGAACAGCTCCCTGAACAGTAATTCGAGTAGGCTGTGCATGACAAAATCTCGCGTACTCTGATCATAATGTTCGATTTGCTCAATCGGGCTACCATCAATGAATTCCATCGCGAGAACGGAGTCTGAGCAACTTTCAGTATGAATCTTGGGCACCACAAAATGAGGGTGCTCCTTCAAAGCGTCATGATAACGAATGGCAAATTGTGCCTCTCGTGCGTAATCGGCCTCGTCATGTAGCTGCTTTTTCGCTTCTTCGAGCAATCCTTTGTAGTCGACAGACTCGGGAATCAACCCAACGACCTTGAGCAGTGTACCGACATTATCGACGTCGCTATCGATACTTTTCCGTATGCCCGGATATTGCACTTTGACGGCTAGGTTATCGCCCGCATCGCTGTAGGCTTGGTGCACTTGTCCTATTGATGCACTGGCGATTGGTTTGAAGTTAAATGACAGAAACTCAGCTTTCCAATTCGTTCCTAGCGAACTTTCCATTACTGCGTTGAGTTGTTTTGCAGGCATTGGGTCTGCGTTGGAACGAAGACGGGAAAGAATATCGGCAAGTTCAGGTTCTAAAACACCACCAGCATCCATTGATAGCATTTGACCAAGCTTCATTGCAGCGCCACGCAGGTGAGCAAGTTGGTCAGTTAAGCGCGCGATGTTCTGTGGCGTCAGCAAGAGGTCTTTCGCTTTTGGTTTGTTGCCTTTGGCTATCTGCTTCGTGCCTTCTGCAATCACATTGCCTGCGACACGGGTAGCAAGTGAAGCGAACTTGCTGAATCTTGAGATGCGATGGGTAGGTAGGCTTCTTTCCTTTGCCGACATGAATCTTCTCCGCTATTTACTAACTAATTGTTATACGGGAAAAGGATATGTTTGGATACAAATGAAAAGAAAACCGCCAGCGTAACTGGCGGTTTGCGAGTTTAGATAGAGTAGAAGAAGTACAGTTGAGACTTCATTCGGATGATGATCCCGCGAATCACATCTAAGAAGGCCATGAAGCCTATCGGTTTTTCACCGCTGACCCATGCGAGGCCAACAGAGCCAACAGGGATGTCGTAGCCTTCTGGCTCATCAATCTTAAGACGAACAAAGTGGTGTTTGTTCTGTAAGTTCTTTCCAGTGGTGACACGTACGGAATCATCGAAACCCAGTAGATTACCTTGTGACTCACCTGTTGCTTCAACAATGCCTTCGACGGTCGCTGAGAAGATCTTACCTGGGTAAACGGACGAAGAGAATTCCGCTGGCTGACCCGGTTTGATGTTACGAATCGCTTGGTGGTTCACTCGCATCAGTACGTACTTCTCGTTGGTGTACATATTAATACGTGGCATCGCTGATACGCGCTGACCTTCACGCAGGATAAAGTTAGTTACAAAGCCATCACTAGGTGCATGCACTTTGGTGCTGTTCAAATCCCATTGTGCTTTTGCAATTTGCTCTTCCGCTTGACGCAATTCAGCCTGCTTCGTTTCAACCGCTAACTCCGCTTTATGAATCGCCAGCTTCGCACGTGAAATATCGACTTGTTTCTTCTTGATTTGAGATTCAAGAGTCAACACATTGTGGCGAGCCATGTCTACTGTGCTCGACTGTTTGTCGATGTCGCTTTCCGTGATGGTGTTTTGCACCACTCGGTTTTGCTCAACATAGCGAACTAGCATCTTTTTCTGCAATTTGTAGTCAACTTTCGCCGCTTCCAACTGGCTCTTTGATGTTTCTAGATCTTGCACTAGCGCTTCGTGGTTAGCTTCTTCAATCTCGATGTCGCCTATTGCTGTAGCTAATGCAACGCGAGCAGAATCAGCGGATACGTTCGCTTGATTTAATGCGATGTTGTATTGCGTTGGGTCAAGTTCATAAATGAGCTGACCTTCTTTAACTTGCTGATTCGGCTCAATGTAAATGTGGTCAACTTTACCTTTTACATTGGTTGAATCTGGACGCAATTGGATGTGTGGCGACTGCACGACAGAACCGCCGGATAAATCCATCGGGGTGAAGTTAATCAAACCTACCCAGACGAACATTAGCCAACCCAAGCCGCCAAGATAAGCGAACGATTTGGTTGCTTTGTTCCAAGGCATGCCAACCAAACGCAACAGATAGATGAAGAGTGCCCATACCGCTAAACCTTCTAACATTATGCTTCCTCTTTTGGCTGTGTTTCTGTTTGCGGTTTACTTTTCCATGTATCACGCAGATTGATGATGGCTTTTTCCATATCAACGAATGCAAAGATCACGGCTAGCACCCAAACCCAGTGCCAGACAAACCCTATCCAGGTCAGCGCAGTGATGAGCCCTATCTGATGATGGTCTTTGCTGTGTGCTTTATTGATAGGCAATTCATGGATTTTCCAAAAGCCGTAACACGCGCCCGCGACACTCGCAATTAAAACGACAGCAGCGACAACATGTAACGCCGTATCTGCGCCTGTACCGACAAACGGGACACTCAGTAAACTCATTAAACACTCCTCTATCAAACTGTTGGCGTATTGTGATCTGAATTTGATTTGCGGCTTTCTTTGTGACAGATTCAATCACTACAGGATTAAATTTGATGTGATTGGTTATGAAAACGGTTCGGTTTATTCGCGCGATGGGCATTCTAAACATGCATAACCTCGCGTTATCTAAATACAATTTGGACTCGGATGAGTTAGGGATCCCAGCATCGGTGTTTCGTAACCCAATGACACTGATCCCGCTAAAAGCCGTTGCGGAATGGTACCGTTGTGTTGAACAAGCCAGTGGTGACCCGGATGTGGTGTTGAGTCTCAGCCGAGGTATTGAACTGCAAAAGCTAGGGCCAGTGGGACGCTGGTTATTCTCCGGCAATGATTTAGCCAGTACCATTCGGCGAGTGAATTATGGTGTGAGCAACCTACAATCAGGGGCGTTTTTTGCTGGCGAACAGTCGGGTAAAATCATCAAATGGACTTACCACAACCCGTTTATAGAAACGTCAGTAAAGGTGCACGATAGTATCCGCTGTGCGGTATTTATGATTAAGGTGTTACGCGAATTTCTTGGCAAAGATTACCAGCCTTTACGTGTCAAGGTTTCAGGCTCGAGAAAAAATACTGAGCGATACCGGGAATATTTCGGCTGCGAGGTGGAATGGAGTCAGCCAAAAACAGAGATATGGATCCCGGGAGATGACCGACTAGCTTCTCGCCAAGTGAGCCATCGAGAAGACAGCCGTCTAGCGATGAGTTTTTCCGATTTGGATGATTTGCTTAATATGCCCGACCCAGAAGATGAGTTGAAAGTGATTTATGAAGTGGTGAATTACAGCAGCCATTATGGATTGCCAACGTTAGAGCGCGTGTCTTCTCTGCTTGATTTATCTGAACAGCAGTTTCAACGTCGTTTGCATAAATTAGGGCTCAATTTTTCGACGGTTTCTGGCTATGTATTGAGTAATATTGCAGCTGGTTTGTTGAGTAAGCGCGTGAGTATTGATGACATTGCCACGCGCCTTGGTTACACCAATGTGGCGAGCTGCAATCGTATGTTTAAGAAACATCGTGGATTAACGCCCAAGCAGTATATGGGAAGATTAGAGAAGTAGTGCTCCACTTATTTCTATGAGTACAAGCAATAAAAGCCCTCAAAAAAGTAGAGGGCTTTGTTTTTTGTGTGTTGTTGTTTTATGTAATGGCTATTTTTTAGGGCGCCAACTTAGTGCACTTGCAACAGCGCCGATGGCAACTACATCCTTTTTTTGTTCGCTAAGTTCAGGGAGCATCTGTACCGCAATGGTACCGTTCGTCTGCACAGCGGCAATTTCTTGTGTGCCTTCCTTAAAGCTATAACCCAATGGAATGTCTACCGCCATCATGGCGTCAGGACTAGTATGTACAGTTTCTACATTAAAGTGGGTGCTACCAATACGCACTATGCCTGTCTCTTTTTTCTCAAAGCTGATGTCGATGAGAGCCGATTTTGGCTCCATCGCAAACTCACCGACTTTTTTACCATCTTGAGTAATGTCACAGGTGTAAGGATCATTCCCACCAAAATCGACGCCCATGTAGTTAACCGACATACCGCCTCCGGTGCAGTTCAAAAGCCAAGTTTCCCCGCTGTCGATACGAGTCACTTCTGCGCCCATTGAACCTTCTTTGAAAGAGATACGGTTAAACCAACTTGAGTTAGAAGCACTGCGTGAATACTTGCCTTTGTACTTACCAGCAAAATCAAAATGGCCATCCGCACCGAATCCCCAAAAATCACCGTCGGTTTTGATCAGCATTTCTGGTTGTGCTTTTACGGCATCAGTACGATCCATGACGGCTAGGCCACCACAACCAGCAAGGAGCAAGGGAGCGAATAGAATAAGTTTCTTCATGTTTTTCATTTTTTATAGCTTGGTTACATCTAGGGTTTGGTCGGTGAATTGGATGTTCTGAATGTCGTACAACTCGTCAGTGCCTGTACTCGGGCACTCAACAGAAACGCTCTTTGCTTTGATAACAGTACATTCCGCCAGTTTGTGTGGCACTATATAGGTGTTGATACCGCCTTCACCATAAATGCTGTTGTCTTTGCTGTTGCCTTCAAAAGTATTGTTTTGATCATTACCGATCACATTCATCGCGTCGCCGCCAATGATCTTCACTTTTGTTAGCCACTGAGATTTGTAGGTGTACGCTTCTATCAAACCGTCTTTGTTGGGAGCCATACGGAAGGTAGGTACTGTGCCTGGACTTGTCTTTTCTGTGTAGAGCTTGACGCCCGCAGAGTCGATATTCGCGGTATATTGCAAGTATCCGTGGAATAAGCCACTGATCCAATCAACGGCTTGTGGATCTTGGGTTTGCATTTCTTCACGCGTTAACGCTTGGTAGCCATCTAAACCATGTCCGTTTGCTTTTGCTACACCCATGTAAGCTTCAAAAGCGGCAGCAAAATATTCGTGAGAATATGAAGGGCCCGTTTGTTTCACACTTTCAGGATCGAAGTCGTCCGATTTCCAATCGTCCCAGTCATACTGAGTAGGGCGCCACACCGTCGGTTTGCCCGATTGAATATCGTTATAGATGCTTAACGCATGAGCTTGAATGTCATTTTGCAGTGCCGCAGTCGCCGTGTTAGGTGCAATACCTTGCGCTTGGACCAAGTGTAAAATTTCTTCAAAAGCGGCGTCTCGTTCGGCTTTTTTACCAAGATTGGCGCAGTAATCGGCAAAATTACTCATGTAATGGCAATCGCCTTCAACTGTCAGTTCTCGATACATTAAAGATTGGCTATTCCTTAGCCAGTTTGGTGTTTCTTTACTAGTTACTAATGTTGACGCGATAGATGTGACAAGTGTATCCATATCATCTTCGTTAAGTACCATCATGCTTACAACAAACTTTTCTAGAGAACTCGTATCAAAAGAGTGTGCTAAGCCCGAGCTTGTAACTGCATCGTTCAATTTGCCTTGGCGAATCAGTTCGTTGATAAAGATTTTGGTTAGCATCTCATCATTCTGTTCGTCGTTTTCGGTCAGCATTAGTGTGGCATCACGCTCGGCTAATGTCTTAGCGATACGAGACTTGTCAGCACCGTACTTAGAGTCTGGTTGGTTTGTGAGAAGGTGTTGGATGATTTTGGCTGCACGAAAGATTTTTTCATTATTCGCACCGTCATCAACAGCCACAATGTGAAATGTATCGTTGTTGTTTGCTTCGGAAAGGGAGATTTTCACATAGTGGGTGAAGCCAGCATCAGCAGCCACTTTTAACTTGGCTGGAAACTCTGTAGAAACGACAGTTGGGATTGTGACAGTGCTCAATGTTGGCATTGGTGGTGGTGGAGGTGTTGTTTTCGATGGTTTCGGATTAGATTCACTGCCGCCACAAGCAGTTAGACTTATCGCGCAAAATATGGCTAAAGGTGTTAATTTGGAATATCTCATTTCATGTTACTCGTAGACTTTATTAGAGCAAGAAACTTAGAAGCAACATAAAGTCCTGTCTATATAAGCAAACTAAGTCATATATGTTGATATTGTTTTTTGGTAAGACCTATTATTCGATACATTTAAAAATATAGTGGATTTTTATTCCGAATTTTATTTTCTATGTGAAGCTATATTCTGGTAATGAATAAAACCTCAGGTTATTGCATGGTTTTAGGGGTATAGAATGATTAGGATTATCGTATATGTATGGTTTGTAAGCGTATGTAAGCCTGCGTTTTATTAAAATTATCATTTAAGTAGGTTGCGCAGTATAGGACGAGCGATATACTCCCTCCATCATATTGGTGGAGTAAATGATTCATGGTGGGTAATACAATCTTACTGGTAGAAGACGACTCTGAGATTGCTCGATTAACCAAAATGTACCTCGAAGCCGAAGGATATACGGTAACTGTCATCGATAACGGTCAAAATGCATTAGAAACGATTAAGGGGCTCAAGCCGGACCTAGTGCTGTTAGATTTGATGTTACCAGGAAAAAATGGCGCAGAAATATGCCAAGAGGCGCGTAAGTTTTATCATGGTATTATCATTGTTTTGACTGCGACCGATGATGAAATGAGCGAGGTGAGCTTATTTAAGTTTGGTGCTGATGATTACCTTACCAAACCGATAAAAGGCAATATCCTTCTCGCCCGTATTGAAGCAGCGTTGCGTCGCTATTGTCGTCAAGTTGATATCGTTGAAGAAGAAAAGCTGAGCCGATATGGCATTAGTCTTTGTCTTCGTCGCTCCCAGGCATTTTATTTGCAAAAAGATATTGGTTTAACGAGTTCTGAGTTTGAAATTTTAGAGCTCCTGATGCTGAATGTCGATAAGCCAGTATCTCGTGAATCATGTTGCCGTCTTGCCCGAGGCATTGAATACTGTATTACTGATCGCTCGATTGATATGCGTATATCCTCACTAAGGAAGAAATTCTCTAAGGCTCATATCCATACGGCTACCATTAAAACCATACGCCACCACGGCTACATGCTGACAGGTAAATGACGCATGTTTTCCCTGTTTACTCGTCTATATGTGGGGTTAGTAACTGGCCTTGCGCTGACTGTTGCTTTGTTTCTCTTTATGGGGGAAGAGTACATGCGCAAAACAGAAGTCGGTGTTTTTTTGAGTGATGGTGCTTATTTTGTCGATCAATACATTGAGCAACGAGGCACTCCGGATTCTCTCTACAAGAAGTTAACCGAAAACGGCAAGCAAGATTTCTTTATCTTTGATTTAACATTGGTTGAAAACTGGGACGGATCACCGCCTTGTCGAGATTGTAATCTGTTGTACCGAATGCAAGGGATACCTGTTTATCTTATTGACGGCAGTACCTATGCTGCGGTATTCCCTTTGCCTAACACTTCGAAGAGTTTAGTTTTCAAAGAAAAAACGGACTTCTTTAGCCCACACGTTGATTGGAATGAAGATTCTGAGATTGTATTTATACTTACTCTGCTTTTGGTTGTTGTATGCAGTTTAGGCATTATGGTTTACATACCTGTACGACGTCTTGACCGCCAAATTCGGCAATTAACGGCTGCGCAACAACAATTTGGTGCTGGTGAGTTGAATACGCGAGTCGATCTAAAGCAATTTTCGCAACCCGTAAAAGAGCTCGCCCAAGGCTTCAACTGCATGTCTGAAGAGATTGAGAGACGAGTGCGCCAAACACACATCTTTACTCAAGCTATTCCTCATGAAGTGCGCACTCCGCTGAGTCGTATTCAGCTAGCGACGGATTTAGCTCGACGCACGAGTGGTGAAATGCAGGCAGAGTTACATGACGATATTGAACGATACGTTGATGTCGTGACGGATTTAACATCCGACATCGTCATGCTGTCTCGCTTGAGTGTGAAAAACCACTCATGGATCGATTCTGTTGAAACCATGGAACTGCCACTTTGGTGTAAAAGCCGCATGAATTACCTAGGCTTAGAGTCCGCCATGTTGAGAGCAGAAAATGAACTCGCGAACCGATTGATTCACTTTCAGCCTACTTTGGGTAACCTCGTCCTCGATAATTTACTGCAAAACGCCAAGCGTTACGGTGAATCCTGCGTTGAGGTGACGATTCGAACGGTAGCGGATTGCTGGAGCATCGATATTGAGGACGATGGTCCGGGCATCCCTGAGGCGATGCGAGAAGAAGTATTTATGCCATTTTCGCGCTTAGACAAAAGCCGCAACGCCGACATGAAAGGCTTTGGTTTAGGGCTTGCCATCGCTACCAGTGCAGCGCGGCAACTGGGGTGGGAGCTTTCTGTCGGCGAGAGTCACTTAGGCGGCGCACGTTTTACGGTGCTTATTCCTGCCAACGGTTAGAGTAGGCACTGCGGTAGTCTGGCTCTGCGATACCTTCATACAAATCGTCACAAGCTTGCAGCGGACCTACGACGGTTTGGTAGGGTAGGACACCTGCCCAAACAGGGATGTCCATGTCTTCCGCATCGTCGTTGACGCCAAAATTGCTGATTTTCACCGATGCTTCTGTGAGTGGAATACGCAGCAGCATGGTGGCTTTGAGTTCTTTTTCATTACTCAAACGGATTTGTTCTGTTCTCCCCGGAGCGATCTGTTCAATAAAGTGATTCAGCAACCTGTCTTTCTCTTGGTTATCTTCCACCACCTCAAACTGGCCAAAGACCACAGCACTGCGATAATGCGCACTGTGGTGAAACGCACTTCGAGCCAATACCCAACCATCAAACAAAGTAAAGGTTAAGCACGTTTGCACTCCTTGTTTGAGTGAGCGTAACAGTCGACTGTTGTTGGCACCATGGATATACACGTAATCATCGACACGCCATGCCAGCATAGGGATGACCACAGGGCCTGACTCGTTGGTTATCGCAATATGAGCGATTAGGCTTTCATCTATGATGGCGTGCAGTTTGCTAACATCAGAGACGGCTTTATGTGCGCCTTTCTTAATTTCCGTTCTATTGGTGTTGGATAGCATTTTCTCTCCTTGCTTGCTCACGATTACGAGCGATTTATCCTCATTCTTTGATTGCAATGTAGCGTTTAACTGGTAGCTTAAAGAGAGCCAGTTTTAACTAATGGATGGATCCAGTTTGTCTTTGATTGATATCGGTGACCTACATTTAAAAGACAGTGAAGGAACGCGTCAGCAAGCGTTGTTTTTGGCTATTCGCAAGAAAATTGTTCAAGGACTGTGGGTGAAGAATGGGAAGCTGCCTTCTACGCGGAAGCTTTCACAAGAGCTTAATCTAAGTAGGAATACCGTGATTTCTGCCTACGAACAGTTAGTGGCGGAAGGGTACTTGAACAGCCAAAAAGGTTCTGGCTTTTATGTTGCCGTAGAACTGCCAGAGCAGTACTTGCCTGAACCTAGTTCAGTTCAGAGAGACTCATCACCGAAAGCTCACTTTGATATCAACCGCGCATTTGCACCGGGTGTGCCGGATTTGGACGCATTTCCGATGGCGCAATGGCAAAAGTTACTCACTCGCCATATGTCTCGTACTTGCTTGTTGGGGAATCAAGATATTCAGGGTAGTTGGGCATTGCGCTGTGCTTTAGCTGACTACCTCGCATCAAGCCGTTCAGTGAATTGTTCTCCAGAGCGCATTATTATTACCTCTGGGGCGCAGCAAGCGTTGTCGATTGCGACGATGGTAGTGCTCAAACAAGGTGATAAGGTTCTGATGGAGCAACCAGGTTACGCGCAAATGCGGAAGTTGATTCAGTTCCAAAACTATCAATTTGAGCCTTTGTTCGTAAGAGAGAAATTAGGTTTTGATGTGGAAGCGGTGACCTCAAGCGATGCCGATGCGCTGTATATTACACCAAGTAATCAATATCCGATGGGCACCACACTCAATACCGAGCAAAGAGGAAAGATCATCAACTGGGCGGTCGAACAATCAAGTTGGATCATCGAGGACGATTATGACAGCGAATTTCAGTTTGCTCATCGTCCCTATACCAGTTTACAGGGGCTAGCAGCTCAAATGGGTCGAGATGATCGCGTGTTGTATGTGGGTTCCTTCAGTAAAGTGATGTTTAACGGATTGCGGCTTGGCTACCTTGTAGTTCCTGAACGTTTAGTAGAGCAATGCTTAGTGGTTAAGGATGCGTTAAGTGGTGATTCGCCGATGCATACACAAGAAGCATTGGCAGATTTTATTACTGAAGGTGGGTTATTACGTCATATTCGAAAAATGCGTCGACTGTACAAAACTAAGCATGAACAGATGCATTTATCCATTCAACAGCATTTTGGCGACCATGTTTGCGTCGTTAGCCAAGCGGCGGGGCTTCATATTACGTTGAAATGGCAAGACGGTATGGATGAGCTGCGTTTTACAAAACTAGCAGAGCATGAAGGGATCATCTTGCGACCTTTGAGCTATTATGAACACCCAGATTTTCAAGCACGTCACTGGCATGGTGCCGTGCTTGGTTACGGCAATATCGCGTTAGAGAACATAGACGCTGGTATCCAACGTTTAGCTCACATATTTCGAAATGGGAAGCGATGACTATTCAACTACACGTGTTTGTCGCTTATGTCGCCACTGTTTCCAAGGCAATAAAAGTAGAGTAAAAATGCCAAGTGCATAAAACATTGACCAGCCTAAACATATAAAAACACCGGTACAAAGCAGTAGAGAAAGTCCCGCAAGCGCTTTACCAAATCCTCGAAGCAATTTAAAAGCGGCTAACATCGCCAACATGTAAACCAGAACGAATACACTGTTTGCGAGTTTTAGGAAAAACTCCAGATCGAGCTGTGATAGGGTTCCTATCACACAAGATATCAATAATATGCCGCCAACTAATATGGTGGCTGAGAAAGGGACACCACGACGTGAAATCTTGGCTAGTGGACTAGAAGGACGATGTTCACGAGCTTGAGCCCAGACCATTCGCGCTAGACTCTGTGTGTATAAGTTAACGCTCGCGAAACAAGCGGAGAAACCTATCAAGCTGATTATCCATTTGGCTCCATCGCCTAGTAGTTGGGCACTAAGCCAGGGGATGGATGCGTTATCAAATTGAGCGTTACCATACGCGCCAAATTTTAAAATAACGACAGAGCATGCCCAATAGGTAGCCCCTGCTACAAAACAACCGACCACAATGGCAATAGGGAAATCTCTTTGAGGTTTTTTGAACTCTTCCCCCATATGGGCAAAAGCCTCTATGCCAACAAAACACCAGAACATCACGCCTAACGCTGCGGTAATAGGCCAAATTGACTCTTGTGTGATGGCGGGCATCACAAGATCGGCGCTGTTAACGTCGCCTTTCCATAAAAATGCGCCAACAAGTGCGAAGACACTCAAAGCAATAAGAGTTTGTAAATGACCTGATGATTTTGTGCCCATCAAGTTGACGAACACAAGTAGTACTACCGTCAGAATTTGTGCAAACAGATTGTTGCTAATAGGCTCTGGCAATATTTGTTGTAGGAAGCCTGCGGCGAGTGCAATCGCGGCCGGAACCCCTACCGGAATGACACTAACAAATAGCCAAGCGACACTACTTTCCAGTTTGGCGTTAAAGGCTTTGCGTACAAAAAAGGCTGTTCCGCCCGCGTTGGGGTATCGTTTACCCAGTTGAGCAAAAGTCAGCGCAATAGGACAAATCGCGATGAACAATAAAATCCAAGCCCATAGTGAAAAATGGCCAGCTATACCTGCTGCGATAGCCGGGATCATAAACAGCCCCGTTCCCATTAATGTGGTGGATAACTGTGCGATACCTGATGTGAGTGAAATGTCTTTTTTGAGCTCTTCCATGCGAATTGATTCATCCAATGTTATGAGGGTTATTGCGAAAAAGCTTGTGGCTTCTGGTTATTTCGTTTTATGTGTTTAAGCGATGCTATTTATGTGCTGAGTACTTAAGGTGGGAATTTGATTTCAATGTGTTATCTATTTTCTGTTGAAATGGATAACAGCACTCATCTCATGCCCGCCAAATAGCATATCCAAAATGTTAATAACAAAATGATTTACTAAACCGTCAATATGACGGTTGTTTTAAATAATTCCAACAAAATGTTGGTTTCTTATGCAGTTAGAATCGGTATAGAATGAGAAAAATAAGGAAAGCTTGGTAACGGTATGGACAAGTTTGATCATAAGATTGTGGATCTGCTCAGGCACAACGCTCGGCTGTCGGTGACTGAAATTGCGGATAAAGTAAACCTTTCTCGTTCTGCGGTAACGGCCCGTATTCGTAAGCTAGAGCATGACAAAGTGATTCTAGGGTATCACGCTGAAATTGCGCCTTCGGGTGGGGATTCGATTTGCGCCTATTTTGCCTTAAAGTTCGATAAATCAACCTCTACGTATTATTGCGAATCATACGCGGACGAGTTATACAAAATTGATGGCGTAAAATGGTGTCATGCGATCAGCGGTGAGACGGACATGATGGTTTTTGTCGAAGTGCCTACGATGGCTCGCTTGAACGAAATCAGAGATCAAATTCAACGATATCCAGAGCTTCGAAACCTGATGACTCATACCGTCTTAGCTGAATTCTTTAACACGACTGGGAACCTGTTTGTGAAGTGACCATGAATGAATGCCATGTTGAAAACCCTTCTGAGCGAATATGTTAAACAACATTAATTTGAATCTACTTAGATCCTTGCATGTACTTTTAGAGGAGTGTCATGTCAGCCGGACCGCAGACCGTTTGCACATTACGCAGTCTGCCGTCAGTCGACAGCTTGCACAATTGCGCGATCTGTGTGGTGACCCACTGCTTATTCGTCAAGGTAATCAACTGATACCAACGCCACGAGCAATAGCGTTAAAATCAAAGCTTGATGCATTACTGGCTGAGTTTGACCATTTACTCGATGACCAACCTTTTGAGCCGCGGCAGTGGCAAGGTGAGCTTGTTATTGCTTCTAGTGACTACGTGGCGCAATACGTATTGCCCGATATTGCCTCTCACTTGGGTGAACAAGCGCCACAGCTAGATATGGCGTACCGACTGTGGCAACCCAACTTTCTTGATAAACTTCATGAGACGGGCATCCATATCGCGTCTTCTATGTATCCAGAAAAACCACAGAGTGTGTCGAGCGTTAAAATTGGTGAGGATTCATCAGTCTGTTTGATGAAATCTTCTCATCCGTTAGCAAAGCAGGACCAGATCAGTATTGAAGACTTGATTTCATATTCACACATCAAAGTGACTGGCGGCGGAGACAAAGATTCCTACACTGATTTAGCATTGAAAGAGCTAGGGCACACCCGCCACGTTACCTTTAAGGTTCCATTCTTCTCTGCTGCGATCAATCGCTTAGTTGCAAGTGAGCACCTGATGGTGGCTCCTGAACATATTGCCGTTAACCTCGCTAAGCATTGGGACTTAACCCATAAAGCATTACCACTCGAAACACCTATTCATCAATATTGGTTAATGTGGCACCCCAAATACGACACGGATCCTGCGCATAAATGGGTGCGAGAAGAGATTCGCTCAGTAATGCAAATCTCTGAATATTCCATTCGCTAATACGTACACCGTTTAGCCATGACTTGAAGTCATGATTAGTATGAATAACTTTGATTTCTAATTATACCTCTTCCGTTGATAGAGTGAGCGTCAAAGAGGGGAGATTCTTATGACACTAACAGTTTGGTTATCACTTTTTACCGTGTGTTTATTAGGGGCTATGTCACCAGGTCCCAGTTTAGCTATTGTCGCTAAGCACTCGTTGGCTGGTGGACGTATCAATGGATTAGCTACGGCTTGGGCTCATGCGTTTGGCATTGGTATATATGCGTTTATTACCTTGATTGGTCTCGCTGTTGTTTTGCAGCAAAGCCCGATGCTGTTCAAGACGATTAGCCTTGTGGGTGCGGCATATCTTGCGTATTTAGGGTTTAATGCTTTGCGTTCAAAAGGTGGTGTGGCTGCGAAGTTGGAGTCAGGTGAGGAGACAACGGTAATCCAGTCTGCGCGAGAAGGCTTTTTTATCTCGATTTTAAGTCCCAAAATTGCTTTGTTTTTTATCGCATTATTCAGTCAGTTTGTCGCGCTCGGTAATGATTTGAGTAATCAGATGATCATTGTTGCCACGCCGTTTGTTGTGGATGGGCTTTGGTACACCTTTATTACCCTAGTGCTATCGAGCTCTAAAGTCGTTGACAGAATTCGCTCTAAGGCAGTGTTGATTGATCGTTTGTCAGGGGTAGTACTCATGCTGCTGGCTCTTAGAGTGGTCGTAACGGTATAGACAAGCTCGCAAGACAGAAATACTAAAAGCAGCCCGTGTGGCTGCTTTTTTGTCTACTCTCAGTAAACCTTACACAATTTACGTAACTCTGACGCTAAACGTTGCTAAAATTAATATTATCAATAGTGTTACTTTGGTTCATATTCTCATTTGCTGTGAAAGCTACTTTCCAACGCATTGTTATAATGAGAACGATAGCCACTTAACGTTAATACTAACAGTGTCGCATATTAAGTCGAGAGTGCTTTATTGGATAAAAACGGACTTTCCTCTTACTTACCCTATGAAAGGGGTAGAGACTCCATGACCGTTAGAAGGTGAGAGCAATATGCAAAGAATAGTAGATTTAGCTCCAGTAGTAATTTTGACCAGTGTTTGCAGCGTTGCTTGGATATTCTTTTCAACAAAGAGCATTTGGGTGTTTTTTGAACTGTTTGTATTTACGATGCTTGGCTTTGGCCTTTTGTACGGGTTACTACAAAAGGCTGATCCTAAACACTTTGACTTTGTTTTAAACCACATCGATGAAATTAAGAAGGAAGGCAAAGATGCTTGCCTAAGCGGCGCTCCGAAAGAATCCAACCCATACTCTGGTGTCGATGGTGATTTATGGGAGGCTGGTTACACAGCCTCCTACAACAAAAAGATAAAGCAATAAACCGCTAGGTGCTTATTCAATATTGTGCTTTTCAAAAAAGCACCCTGCCATTTTAAGGACAGGGTGAAAGCAAGAAGTTTCTCTGGAGCGGTTGGGGGAGAGAAACTCATCTAAATCTTATTTACTTACCGGCGAACCTCTTCAAATTCACCTTCAATCGCATCTGCTTTACCTGTATTAAACTCATACTCTTCGTGCATTTCTCTCTGCATTTTCTTGACGCGCTTTTCAATACGTTTACCGGTAATTAATGCTGCGATGGTCAACGGAATCGCAATGATCAAGCTAAATACTAACGTAAAAAAGCCGGTAATCAGTGCTAGTGCAGTTACAATAATCCGATTCATAATCATGACCTCTCTGTAATTTATGTGCTCAGATTAATGCTGTGAACATGAACAAAACATGAATGCTGACGTTCACTTTGTCCGGAGAGTGTCAAATGAATGAAACGAAAAAACGCCTGAGGGTGATCAGGCGTATAAACGGGGAAAAATATTAGTAATGCGCATGGCGCTTATTATTTAGAACAAATATGAGATATTGTCCGCTACGCTATGTGGTTAACGTTGTGGAGCAAAGTTCACCTATCGAGGGAATGTTTGGTAACGAACACCCATCATTTGTTCCATACAGTGCACAACTTGGCAGCTGTAACCGAATTCGTTGTCGTACCAGATGTAAAGTACACAACGCTTGTCTTGTGCGATAGTCGCTTGACCATCTACGACTCCTGCATGACGAGAACCAACTAAGTCAGTTGATACAATTTCTGTTGAATCGGTGTAGTCAATCTGTGCCGAAAGCTCAGAGTTCAACGCCATTTCACGCAAGTAATCGTTCAGTGAATCACGGTCTACGTCTTCACCTAAGTTTAGATTAGCGACTGCCATAGAAACGTTTGGTGTCGGTACGCGAATCGCGTTGCCTGTTAGCTTGCCTGCAAGCTCTGGCAATGCTTTAGCAACTGCTTTTGCCGCACCTGTTGAAGTCAGAACCATGTTTAGTGAAGCACTACGTCCGCGACGGTCACCAGAGTGGAAGTTGTCGATCAAATTTTGGTCGTTTGTGTATGAGTGCACGGTTTCAATATGGCCAGAAAGAACACCATATTTATCGTTCAGAGCCTTAAGGACTGGCGTGATTGCATTTGTTGTACAGCTTGCCGCAGAGATGATGGTGTCATCTTCTTTAATTACCGACTCATTTACACCGAATACAACGTTTTTGATGTCACCTTTACCTGGTGCTGTTAGCAGTACTTTCTCTGCGCCTTTACACGCTAAGTGTTGGCTCAGGCCTTCAGAATCACGCCAAACACCTGTGTTATCAACAACTAGCGCGTTATTGATACCGAAAGCTGAGTAATCCACTTCGCTTGGGTTATTTGCGTAGATGATTTGGATGTAGTTGCCGTTAACGATCAGTGCTTTACGCTCTTCATCGATAACAATGCTACCGTTGAACTGACCGTGAACTGAGTCACGACGCAACAAGCTAGCACGCTTTTCCAAATCGCCTTTTTTACCGCCACGAACTACAATCGCACGTAGTCTTAGTGGGTAACCTGGACCACTTTTCTCAATGAGAAGGCGAGTAAGTAGTCGACCAATGCGACCGAACCCGTAAAGAACCACATCACGCGCTTTCAATGAAGAATCTGCGTCGCGAGCGCCATCAAGTGCAGTGATAAGGAAATCGTTTAGAGAGCTTGTATCGTCATGTTCATTCCAGTACATAGTTGCCAATTGGCCAACATCGACACGGCATGAAGAAATGCTCATTTCACAAAGCGCTTGAATAATAGGCATCGTGTGCTCAAGCGAAAGTGGGTTACCGGTATAACGTCTTGCAACGCGATGAGTTTTGAGAATGTCTATAGTAGTAGCATTAATAAGCGTTTTACCAAACAGAACCACTTCGATTCCTTTTTGACGATATAGCTTACCAATTAGAGGGGAAATAGATTCAGCAATCGTTTGGCTAGTTTGCCAGTCTTGGAGATATTTCTCTGGACTCATTGTTGTATTAGACCTTTCACGTTTTGGGGGCTAACCATACTCTCTGCTGTTGCCTCTTCGGCAGCGTGCAAGAGTGTGGTGGGTTATGTAATCGGGTTGTAATAGTTATGTGTGCGGATTCTAAGGTCGGAATCCTTATTCTGCTAGGAAAATTAAATCCAGTGTAAAACACTACTTAAGGGGACGTTAGTGGTGGATTAATGTGACTAAAGCAGTGGTTTTCACGTATTGACATTTAGAAAGTAACTTACTTTTTTTGCGATGATAACGTTTGCTTTCAAATTAGTTTTGTTGACAAAAATGGATATTTTGCATTTTTGTGTGATTTGACTCGATAAGGCAACTCAATAGGTAAACATACAATAGATGATTTCCTGAAAAGTGAGGCGACTCTTAGTTGTGAGTGAAACTTTATTGTTTGCATCCAACTTTAAGATCAAAAAATATGACTTGAATCACAATTGCCACTTCATTAGCCGATGATAAAACACTCACAATAACCATAATCTAGGTAGGTGAATGTTGTTTGAAAGTAACAATGTCGTATATGCCTTTCAATGCAGGAAACTAGTCTAATATTAAATAAACGGATGAAATCAACCATTAGGCTGATGGATGTTGAGATTATCAATAAAAACACGCTTAGCACTCCTCGCACTATTACCCGCTGTGGTAATAGTGGTGTTTGCAGTTCAGCAGTTTTCTGATAATGCGTTGCGCGTGAGCCGTCTCAATCAAACGGTTAGCAATATTCAAGGTTTTCAATTGATATCCAAGGCCTCCCACTTTATTTACTCCATAGAGAAAGTACGCCGACAGCCTGATCTTCAAGTCTCTGCAGCCATTAATATTGAAGAACAAGGTGAAGTTATTTCTTCTTTGCATCAAAAGTTTGTGAGTAACCCTAATACTGCTGAGTATGCTGATGACCTGAAAGAAGCCATGCTGGGGGTATTGTCAGGTAGATTGAGTGAGATGGACGACCTGGGTGATTGGGCATTTCAACAGCTCCAAAATATGTCGCGCTCTTTGTTGCAAAATCATCAATGGTATGGCAGTGACGATGGCATTCGCATGCAAAATTTTATTGCCTACCTTGCTCAGCTCTCTTTTTGGACACAGAAAGAAGCTTGGCTGACGAACCGTTTAGTCCAAGACCCTAAGAGTCGGCTAAGTCAAAGTATGTTTTATCAGGCGATTGACCGACAGCAGCAAAATTTGGATGCGTTTTTAAACTTAGGTGGGTCATACGAGCAAGTGGATAAATTGCTTGGCTTGTTTACTTCGCCGAGATATCAGAGAAACTTGGCGTCTCGCGGACAATTAATGTCAGGAGACATGTCACAAAGTGACTACGCCGCGTATTTAAAAGAACTCGATTTTCGTGTGCAGCGCTTACAAGTGCTCATTGATGGGTTCACCAAACAAACTGAGCAGTCGCTTCTCACGCAGGTTCATGAACAAAAGGCCAATATAGCGATGATCAGTTTTGGCGTCGCCTTAGTGGTTATCCTGCTTTGTTGGCTCGGATTTAGTACTTGGTTCCGAGTTAACAGCAAACTCGATGCGATCATTCATACTTTAAACGCGTTGATCAACTCCGAAGAGAAGCAAACAAAAGTCAAAGTTGATGGAAGTGATGAACTGACCATTTTTGCTCAGCAAGTGAATCGAGTGGTTGAAGAAATGCAGAGACAAACTGAAGAAATACTGCATGCAAAAGAGTCAGCAGTATCGGCTAATCGTGCAAAATCTGTGTTTCTTGCCAACATGTCACATGAAATACGCACGCCCCTTAACGGGATCATGGGCATGACAGAAATACTCTCTCAAAGTGAGTTGTCTTCGCATCAACAAGAAGTTGTTGATGACATTGACTCCTCATCTCAAACACTGCTTACTTTACTTAACGATATATTGGATCTCTCTAAAATCGAGTCTGGACGATTGGAGCTGTCACTAATAGAAGCGGATATCCGAGAAGTCGTGTATCAGTCGATGATTTTATTCCAATCCAAAGCAACATCTAAACAGCTAAAGTTAGGTATTAATTTAGCTGAAAATATCCCCATTCGCGTTATGGTCGATGATCATCGTGTCAAACAGGTAGTTACGAATCTGGTATCGAATGCGGTTAAGTTTACCGAAAGTGGGCATGTATGCGTTGATGTTAGTTATGAAGAGTTACTTGAGAAAGAACGTGGAGTGCTGACGTTTAAAGTAGAAGATACCGGAATAGGCATTGATCAAGATAAGTTAACCACGATTTTTGAACCCTTTACTCAGGAAGATGAAGGAGTGTCGAGGCAATTTGGCGGTACAGGGTTGGGTTTGGCAATTTGTTGTCAGCTTGTGTCGATGATGGGGGGCAAGCTCGTAGCAACATCTACAAAAGGAGTGGGCACATGCTTTGAATTCTCGATTGAGGTTGAAGCAATTCCGGTGTTTGGCTGGCGTTCGGAGGTGATTAATAAAGGGCTTTTGATCTGCTCAAATTACGACTACGCCGACCAAATATTAAAAGAGTGTCGCTTAGCGAAAATCAATCTCTTTGGCGTTAATAATGTGAATGAAGTGCAAGCGATAAATGATGACTTTGATGTCATATTTCTGTGCCACAGTAACGACGCTAATACCGATGAAGTCTTGGATAATCTATCATTTAATTACGATCTTCGCCGTGTGATTATTTGCCAGCATCATTTATCCACTCCCTACGAAAATGCAGAAAAAGTACATGCCGTACTCACATTACCTTTCCTTGGCAATCGATTTAAGCATGTCATTGATGATTTAGCTAAGGTTGAAAAGACTATATCAAGTGACAATGTCACCAATAATGTTGTCAGCTCTGAATATCGAGCGTCGCGCTCTCATCGGAGGATCTTAATTGCGGAGGATAATTTGATGAACCAGAAAATAGCGAGTTTTTTTCTGGATAAAGCAGGTTATGACTATTTGATAACAAGCAACGGCCAAGAAGCGTTAGAAGCCATCACAAAGGGAGAAGAATTCGATGCAATTTTAATGGACTGCATGATGCCCGTGATGGATGGACTGACCGCGACGAAAGAAATTCGTCGTTGGGAAAAGAAAGCAGGACGTGAAAAAACGATGATTATCGCACTCACTGCGAGTGTTTTGGAAGAAGACATCCACAACTGTTTTGCGGCAGGCATGGATGCTTATTTACCTAAGCCGTATAAATCGAACCAGTTATTTGAGCTCTTTAGTGAATTAAAACTCGCCTAGCTAACATTTCAACTTAGACAAGGCGTCAAAACGATAAAGCCCCACTTCAGGGGCTTAGTTCTGATTATTCATTGTTGTGCGTTGGCTTGAGCGCCTGCGAGTTTGCGTATGGTTTGGCGATAGGTTAGGTATGCGGAAACACCAGCTAACAGGTTGCCGATACAAGCGCCTAAGAGTAAACCTCGGATTCCATCCATTTGAGCGCCAACCCACAAGCACGGTAGGAAAAAGACAAACAAGCGCAGCGCTGAAATAGTGAGCGCGGTGTAAGATTTGCCTAATGCATTACAAAGAGAAACCATTAGCATACAAACCCCTAATGAACCCAAACTGATCGGCACTATCAGTAAATGCATTTCCAAGACTTGCTCCACTTGCACATCACTTGTCATCAATAATGCGAGTGGGTTTGCGACGGCAAATGTAATGGCAGCAATCAAAAGTTGGAAACCTAGAATGAATTTTACGGCAATACTGACGAGCCTTTGGATATCTTCATAGTTCTTTGCTCCAAGTAAGCGTCCAACCATTGGAGGCATAGACATTGTCAGCGCCAAGACCGAAACGATAGCAAAGAACTCATAGCGTGAACCAAGCGCCCAAGCGGCGACTGCTGCGGTTCCAAAGCTTGCCAATAATTTTGTTGCTAGCATGGAAGACAACGGTGGCAGCAGTTGGCTAATCATCGCAGGGCCCATAATGTTACCGATAGATGCAACACTTTTGGCTACGTTAAGATCTTGCCATTGTGTCGTTGCCCAGTGATTCTTTTTCACGCGAGGAGCGACGACTAAAATACCAAACCCAAAAGCGACGATGGTTGCTATTGCCGCTCCGTTAATACCCAAGTCAAACGTGAAAATAAATAGCGGGTCGAGCACAAGGTTCACGCCGCTGGTTATCATCATCATTGTGCCAGGTAACATTGTATTGCCATTAGCTCGGCAGATACTGTAATAAAAATACAAAACCGCACCAGTCCATGAGCTTAATAACCACCAAGGCCAGTAACTGTCGATTATCGGCATAACAGATTCTGGAGCGCTTAATAGAGCTAAAATGGGGTAGCGCAAAAGCCAAATTAGCCCGCCAAAAATAGCGACACCAATTGAGCCGATCATCAATACCAATCCGCCAAGTTGTTTGGCATACCGACTTTCATTCGCCCCAAGAGCTTTAGAAATGACCGCTGTCGTTGCGATCCCTAGACCGACTTGAATACCGATAATGACCATTTGCAAAGGCAGAGTGAAACCTTGAGCGGCTAACGGTAAAACGCCGAGCTGACCGATAAACGCACTATCCACAAGCTGAAAGCTCATTAAAGACAGAACGCCAAATAGCATTGGCCAGGTCATCGTAAATAATTGTTTTGCAAGCGTTGGTTGTGTACTTGTCGTAGTTGAAGACATAGAAAGCTGAATGCGTTAGGAATAAGAGTTAGATTGATTGTACACGGCGGTTAGTTTAGAGACAAAAATAAACCCCGAGGAAGATATTCTTGCTCGGGGTTCGAAAATCTAGCTTACGCGTTTATTTTTTGCCGCTAGTTTGCTTGTCTTCTTCAGTCAGCTCACGAATGCGACGGCTGATGTCACGACGTGCTTTAGAGATCTCAGCGCTTTTAATGATGTGGTCATCAACACGATCTTCATAGTCTGCTTTCATATTTTTGATGATTGCGACGATTTCATCGTGAGTCATTTCTGGTTTGATGTAGTCTAGAAGGTTTTCTAGAAGATCAACACGTTTACGGTTATCACGAACTTTCTTCTCGTTATCAAGAAGCTCACGTTTTAGTTTGTTTTTACGACGAGCTTGGTTAACGATTTCAAATACGCTACTCATAGTTCTCTTTCCTAATTTTATGAATATCTTCCTCGATTAAAGCACAACATCCAGTGGCATAACAGTCTTTAGATCAATAGCAATGCAGAGTTGAACATTTCTCAACCAATTGCGCTGTGTCCATATAATCGTGCTGCTTTCTTCGAGTTTTGGCCAACATCGTAGAATCCATCGATTCATTGTCATAACGTGGCCTTCACTATATTATCAACACCATTGAATGCAAAATGATGAACTTGATATGGACTCTGGTAACACTGCGGAGCAAGTAAATAGTCAAGATAATGAGCAAGTCACTCGCTCTGTGGCTGAAAAGTTAAAAACGGCGTATATCAACGCTCGCGAGCAACTCGAAATCATCGAAGTTGAGCTTAATCGTTCAAAAATAATGATGGTCGACCAAGATGGCAATTTGACGAGAGTGCCGATTCTCTCGGAGCATTGATACCTGACCCTATTCGTAAGGGGTGTCAGGTCTTACGCTATGCTTTAGCCTGACACCAACACCTGAACCGCTAACGCTTCTTGCACTGCTGTGTGAATTTATGGCGTATGATTTCGAAGCGATTTAGGTACAAAGTCAAATGCAAAAATAATAAGGAAATGCATTATGAAAGTTGAGCTAACGGCAATTGAAGCACGAGTTATTGGTTGCTTGATCGAAAAAGAAGTCACTACCCCAGATCTTTACCCCCTCAGCCTGAACGCATTAACCAACGCGTGTAATCAAAAAAGCAACCGTGATCCCGTGATGTCACTCTCAGAGTCAGACGTACTCGATGCCGTTGATGCTCTTATTGAGCGCAGGCTCGTCAGTGACGAAAGTGCGTTCAACAGCCGCGTCAGCAAGTATCAACACCGTTTCTGTAATACGGAATTTGGTGATTTAAAGCTGACAGAGCAGGAGAAGGGCATTGTATGCTGTATGCTTTTGCGCGGTGCTCAAACGCCTGGGGAAATTCGTACTCGTACTAATCGTCTCGCGACATTTCATGATGTAAAAGAAGTGGAAACGGTTCTTGAGCATTTAGCAAGTGAAGAGAAAGGACCATTAGTGGTCAAATTACCACGTGAGGCTGGTAAGCGGGAGTCGCGTTATATGCATTTGTTCTGTGGTGATGTTGATGCGTCCGAACTTGCAGCGCCTGTGTCTGCTGCAAGCTCGAGCTCCGATCGAGTAAGTCAGCTAGAGCTCGAAGTCGCTCAGCTTAAAGAAGAGCTGGATGAATTAAAAGCTAAGGTTGAGTTACTGCTTTCATGATGGAAAATACAACGCAGCGTTGGAGTGTCTACCTGATACGAAATAACCGCAACGCGTTGTATTGTGGTGTTACCAATGATGTTGAACGAAGATTCAATCAGCACCAAACCGGAAAAGGAGCTAAAGCTTTGAAGGGAAAAGGCCCTTTGATATTGGAATGGTCATCGGATTTTGAGTCAAAGACGCTTGCCATGCGAGCAGAGTACTATATTAAGCAACTAACTAAAGCGAAAAAAGAGCTGCTCGTTATGTCAAAAGCAAATATTGTCGTCGACGAACATCAACAAATGATGTTAGAGATAGTGGCACTCTGATAAGCCCTTGCTACGCAAAGATACACGGAAACCGCCTATGTCACATTGGCGGTTTCTTTTTGTTTTTGGAGTACCATGTAGGAATAAACTGACGCATAATGGGCTGGTGTTCTGTTTAAAGGGCCTGAATATGAAAAGCGCGAAATGTCTCTACGTTATCGAGACAAAGGAAGCGACTCAATGTACTTTCATTTGCATCCACTCAGACCAAGAACTAATTTACTATTGAAACAGGCACTAAGAGGAAGGTAGATTACAAGAGTATAGGATGACTCGGCTAGGTAATGAATAGAGCTGAATTAGGCTCATAAAAAAGCTAAAAGAGCAGTAGATGAAAAAAGCGTTAGTATTCTCCCTGATTTCAATGGCCGCTTTTGCGCCGAATGTGCAGGCCACCCAAGTTCTTAATGGGTATTGGGCATATCAAGAGTTTTTAGACCAGTTTCCACAACAGAAGCAGTTAACTAGTGCGTTGGCTGAAGTGGTAAGAGAAACCCCTGTACCCGTAGCAAAAGACAAAAAGCGTCCACTGAAAATTTCTGTTGTTTATCCAGGGCAGCAGATCTCTGATTATTGGATTCGAAACATCGATGCGTTTGAAAAACGCCTAGATAAGCTTGATATCGACTATCAACTAAATCAAGTGTTTACTCGTCCTAATGCAGATATAAAGCAGCAAAGTTTGTCTTTAATGGAGGCGCTGAAAAGCAACTCCGATTACTTGATCTTTACTCTAGATACCACAAGACATCGTAAGTTTGTTGAGCATGTCTTAGATTCAAAGAAAACCAAGTTAATTTTACAAAATATCACCACACCTGTTAGGGATTGGGAACATCATCAGCCGTTTCTTTATGTTGGTTTCGACCACGCAGAAGGAAGTCGTGAATTGGCCGTTGAGTTTGGCAAGCGTTTCCCTAAACATAGCCACTATAGTGTTCTCTACTTCTCAGAGGGCTACATTAGTGACATCAGAGGCAACACTTTTATCAACCAAGTGAACCGCGATAATCAATTTGAACTACAATCTGCTTACTACACCAAAGCAACAAAGCAATCTGGGTATGAAGCTGCAAAAGCCAGTTTGGAGAAGTATCCGGACGTTGACTTCATTTACGCGTGTTCTACCGATGTAGCATTAGGTGCTGTTGACGCTCTTAAAGAGTTAGGTCGTGATGATGTCATGATCAATGGTTGGGGCGGCGGTTCAGCAGAGTTAGAGGCGCTTTCTAAAGGGGAGTTAGACGTTACCGTTATGCGTATGAACGATGATACAGGTATTGCAATGGCTGAGGCCATTAAGTGGGATTTAGAAGGAAAGCCAGTTCCCACCGTTTACTCTGGTGATTTTGAAGTCGTTACCAAATCGGACTCTCCAGAAAGAATTGAAGCATTAAGAAAACGTGCATTTAGATACTCAGATAATTGATGACAACTACATCAAAAACAAGAAAGCGTCGCTCACTGTCGACGCTTATTACCAAAATAATTATTCTCGTACTTGCTCCGATCATTCTAGGCATCTTTGTTCAGAGTTATTACTTCTCGAAGCAGATTATTTGGCAGGAAGTCGACCGAACCAAGCAGCAGACCTCTGCCCTGATCCTGAACATTTTTGATAGCCATTTTGCAGCGATTCAGATTCATCACAACAGCAATTCGAAAAGTGATGTTGTATTGGATTTTTATACAGAACGTGATGAAGAGGCACTCAATTACTTTTTCATGAGTATTGACCAGAGTGATCCTTCCCATACACCGGAGTTTCGTTTCCTAACCGATCATCAAGGTATTATTTGGGACGATGGCAACGCGCATTTCTATGGCATCAACAACCTGATACTTAGCCGACTTGCCAGTCAAGTGACCTTTAGCAACAACTGGTATTATCTACCCTCACAGACCCCGATGGGAACTCGCCATCTGTTACTTCGTCGCGTACCCGTTTTACAACCTAAAACCGGTGAAGTGATGGGGTACTCTTACAATGTTGTTGTTTTAGATAATAACTTTGGGTTGATGGAAAGGTTAAAAAATGAAGGCAACGTCGACAATGTTGTGTTGGTCGCTAACAACACACCATTGGCAAGTTCATTAGTAGGAGATGAGGCTTATCAAATATTTGACGTACTCAAACGACGAGAGTCCCAGCACAAGCTTGACCAATTATTGATCATCAAAACCCCTATTGAGGTAAATGCCGCCGAGACTGACTTGTGCTTGCTTACTGTGCAAGACAATCAGAGCGTGGTGACATTGCAAATCCAACACCTGCTAGCAATGCTAGCCTCAGTTATCGGTATGGTCATGATTGCGCTAATGACTAAAGAATGGATCGAGAATCGAGTAGTTGAAGAGTTAGGATCCCTGATGGCATATACCCGCTCGGCTCGTGAAGAAAAAGGATTTGAGCGTTTTGAGGGGTCAGATATTGAGGAATTCGATCATATTGGTTCGACACTAGAAAACACTTTTGAAGAGCTTGAAGCACAAAAGCGGTCTTTCCGCGACCTGTTTAACTTTGCGTTATCACCTATTATGGTGTGGTCTGAATCGGGTGTACTTGTCCAAATCAATCCGGCAGCACGCAAAGAGTTAGTCATGGAAAACGATGTTGAAACCATGCACCCAGTGTTCAAAGGTTTCAAAGAAAAGTTGATGCCACACCTTCGCATGGCGGCTCAGGGAGCTACGTTGACAGGCGTTAATGTGCCAATTGGAGACAAAGTATATCGCTGGAACTTATCGCCGATTCGAGTTGATGGAGATATTAGCGGTATTATTGTTCAAGGTCAGGATATAACCACGCTTATTGAGGCGGAAAAACAGAGTAACTTGGCGCGCAAAGAAGCAGAAAAATCTGCTCAAGCCCGTGCCGACTTTCTGGCTAAAATGAGCCATGAGATCCGAACGCCAATCAATGGAATTTTAGGGGTTGCTCAATTGCTAAAAGACTCTGTGGAAACAGAAGAGCAGAATAACCAAATTGACGTACTTCGGCATAGTGGTGAGCACTTACTTGCTGTTTTGAATGATATTTTGGACTTTTCGAAGATTGAGCAGGGTAAGTTTAATATCCAAAAGCACCCGTTTTCTTTCACTGATACAATTCGAACGTTAGAAAACATTTATCGTCCTATTTGTGAAAGTAAAGGCGTCAACCTTGTCATTGAAAACAAAATAGATCCCAATGTTGAAATCTTTACTGACCAAGTTCGTCTGAACCAAATTTTATTCAACCTAGTCAGTAATTCTGTGAAGTTTACGCCCTCGGGTAGCGTGCGCTTGCATGCGGAACTGGAGCAGTTCTATGGTGCTGACAATAGCGTGCTGGTCGTGGAAATTATGGATACAGGTATCGGCATCGAGTCTGACAAACTCGACCAAATGTTCGAACCTTTTGTTCAAGAAGAAGCAACAACGACTCGAGAATACGGTGGTAGTGGCTTAGGGCTGACCATTGTGAAGAGCCTTGTCGACATGCTGGAAGGTGATGTTCAAGTCCGCAGTCAGAAAGGTTTAGGAACGACTTTTGTCATTACAATGCCAGTGAAAGATCGTGAGCGAGTACTCACCCCTCTTGATTCGAGTTTGCGAGTTAAGCCAGGTGAACTATTTGCAGAGAGTCTCAAAGTGTTGTTGGTAGAGGATAACCATACTAACGCATTCATTCTAAAAGCGTTTTGTAACAAGTACAAAATGCAGGTTGATTGGGCGAAAGATGGGTTAGAAGCAATGGAATTCTTAAAAGATCATACTTACGATTTGATACTGATGGACAACCAACTTCCGCATCTTGGTGGAATTGAAACGACCAAAGAGATCCGACAAAAGCTAAAACTAGGCACGCCAATTTATGCGTGTACTGCTGACACCGCGAAAGAAACCAGTGACGCCTTTATGGAATCGGGTGCAAATTACGTGCTTCTCAAGCCGATTAAAGAAAATGCGCTCCATGAAGCATTTGTGGATTTTAAACAGCGGTTCTTAGTCGAGCGAACATGAATAATTGGCTCACTACGAGATAACCCAATTATTCATTATCTGAAAAGCACAACACCATGACTGTGGGTTGTGCTTTTTTGTATCTGACCCTTTTACTCTTATACAAATCAGACTTTATTGGTCTCGACGTTTGTTGTGTACATCGCTGCATTTCAAGTTCAAACATAGTGTTGTGTTACTTAGATTTCTGCCCCTTCACTGACACACCCAACGTGATTTCAATCACAAAAAGATATTTACTTAGCGTGCTAACTATTTTATATTACTTAGCACGCTAAGTAATTGAGTAGATCTTATGATTCAAGACATCAACAGTTTGCGAGACCTTTCTCTGGCTGAAAAATTATCTCGTGTTGCTCGTTTGTGGAAAATGGTTGCAGATCGCGAGTTAGAGCCTTTAAACCTAACGTATCCGCGTTGGACTGCGTTATGGAAGCTTTATCGAATGGGTGACAACATCAGTCAGAAGCATTTGGCTGAAGCGCTTGAGATCGAGTTAGCGTCGTTGATGCGAACATTAAAATTATTAGAAGAGCAATCTCTGATCGTTCGCCATTGCTGTGAACACGATAAGCGAGCACGTATTGTTAGCCTCACAGAAGAGGGGAAAACCCTACTAAAGCAAATGGAGGCTCGAATTCTTCAAGTTCGAAGCAAGCTCCTAACGGACATCAACGACCAGGAACTTCAGCAGCTTTCATTGATTCTTGATCAGATTGCTCACAATGCGCTTGATTCACTTAGCGAATAAGTCAGAAAACCGAATAAAAAGAGAAGTAAACGCCTATGACTCCAGATCAAAAATTCGCACGTTGGATCAAATATTCTTGCGTCGCGTTTGTCCTTGTCTTTGCCTATTTTCTAGTTGCAGATCTCGCCATGCCGTTGACGCCTCAGGCAATGGCAACGCGTGTGGTAACTAAAGTGGCCCCCCGTGTGAGTGGGCAGATTACGCATCTTTATGTTGCCAACAACCAAGAAATAAGCCAAGGCGATCTACTATTTCAGATTGATCCCCAGCCTTATCAGCTCGCCGTAGAAAAGGCTCAACTTAACCTTGAGCGTGTGATTCAAAACAACGAACAACTTGATGCTTCTATTGCTGCGGCAAAAGCAGACGTTGAAGCGAGCAAAATCGTGGCGGAACAAAAAGTTCGCGAAGCAAAACGTCTTAATACCCTGTTTCACCGTAATGGTACTTCGCAACAGCAGCGCGATGACGCACAGAGCAGTGCAACGGCAGCTAAAGCGAACTTACTGGCCGCACGTGCTCGTTTAAAAGAGTTGGAAGTAAACCGCGGTGATTTAGGCGCGACGAATGTGAATATCCGCGTAGCGCAAAACCAGCTAAAACAAGCGGAACTTAATCTGTCTTACACTCAAGTCTCGGCGGAACATGATGGCGTTGTCGCTAACTTGCAGCTGGAGACGGGGGCCTATGCGGCAGCTGGTACACCTCTTGTCGCTTTAGTCTCCGATGACGTGGATATCATTGCCGACTTTCGTGAAAAGAGTTTACGACACTTTAATCAGAACAGCCGTGCGTTAGTGGCTTTTGATAGCTTGCCTGGTGATGTATTTGAAGCTCGTATTACGAGTGTGGATGCCGGGGTCAGCTCGGGTCAATTCGATGCGGATGGTCGCTTAGCAACACCAACTGACTCAAACCGTTGGGTGAGAGACGCGCAGCGCTTACGTTTACATTTAGCTATCGATGAACCTCAGCAGCGCGCATTTCCAGCAGGGGCACGAGCAACCGTGCAGTTGTTGCCAGAAAACGCATTATCTGGCTGGTTAGCGAGGTGCCAGATCCAATTCTTGAGTCTTCTTCATTATATTTATTAACGAGGAGGCGATATGAAGTTATGGGACCACCCCATGTCGGAAAACGACTTCCGTCAGTGTTTGCGCATTGCAACTGGTGCGACCATTGGTTTCACTTTATGTAAAGTATTTGGTTGGAACTATGGCGTATTCTTTACTGTAACCCCGATGCTGTTACTTGGAATGGTGCCAGTCATGAGTCTACATGCCGCACGACAACTGATTTTTTCAGCGGTTGTGTGTGGATTAGAAGTTGGTGTTCTTGGTGGGTTATTTGGTGGGCACCCTGGCATGATGACAATCATTGCATTCGGGTTGTTTCTGTATAAATTCGCCTGTATGTCAAAAGGGAGCTTATTCTTATTTGGAGCGAACAGCGTACTGAGCTTAAGCATCATGCTGCATTTTGCGAGTTATCCAACCACTGACTTAAATGACCTAATATTTAGCAATCTGCAAGCGAATGTTATTTCAGTGATCGTTGCTTATGTGGTGACATTTTTGATTCCCGATGCGGAACCTCGTCAGCCACCAGCGAAACCGTCGCAGCCTAAACAGAGTCATCGCATGCGTCATGAAGCCCTTATGGGGGCGAGTATCGCTACAATGTCTTTCCTTGTATTCCAGCTATTTGACCTCAGTGACTCTATGTCTGCTCAGGCGACAACCTTGCTTTTATTGTTTCCTATGCATTGGAACGGTGCTTTAGGGTATGCGCGAAAAAGAGCAATGGGGACCTTGATGGGGGTGACCTTTGGTATTGTCGGACAACTTGTATTATACGATTGGTCGGATACCTTATTGTTTATCGTCCCATTGCTTTGGATTGGTGCGATGATGTTCAGCTATATGCACGTGAAAGAGTCTAGCGGTTCGGGAGCCGGATTTGGCGGCTTAACCACATTAGGCATTTTGTTCAGCCAATATCTTACTCCGGATGGTGACTTAATGTTCAGTGCGCTGTATCGCGTGAGCAGTATTTTGTTTGCTATTGTTGCGACGCTGCTTGTGACCTATACGGTTCACAGAATACTCAACAGCTTTGAGGCGACGCGCTTTAGCGAGCAGTAAGTTCAGACGTTACTGGTTAGAAAGGATTGCTCCAGTAACTCTGTTTTTAGTTCGTGAGTCATCGCAATGGGACTGGCAAACTTAATTCCAACTACCCATCCCTTCACCAATTTCTTAATGTTGGCAATGACACATCGATTTTCTTCTCCGATATAGTGGCTTAACGGGCATTCGATGGTAACACTCTCACCCACGTTGAATTCGGGCTCAATCAAGGTTGATATACCAACACCTGCTAGAGAAAAATCGATAAGGCTACCGTCGTAGACATTCCCTGCATGAATAACGTTACAGTCCATTTGCAACTTGTAACGCTCATGTTCCCGAACTGGTTTGGTTGCAAATGTTCCTGGAATGCGGATAAACAAAAGGGGGGATGGTCGAACGGTCGTCGTCAGCACGCTGGACTTAAACGCAATGACATGGCCTAACTCCGTATCTGATACTCCACGCACGATGACATCGGCGTTGGGGAGTTTCCTCATCACTTGCTCTTCAAGCAAACGCATTGGTATATCAAGAATCAAATAAGCATTTTCTTTCATCCCAAGATAGGTGGTGGAATACGTATATTGATCCTTAGGCCCAAATTCGAAATTAGTAGAAAGTTTCATTCCCGGTTTGAGAAACCTATGCAGTTCATCTTTAGTATGAGTGGCTGGCATCACATTGGCGTTTTAATTTTTAGTTAAGCTGAGGCTATCAAAACGCCATTTTGTTATTCAAGATAGTAAGGCATAAGTTTTTGTAAAATCATCGCTATCTGTGAAGTGGTGGGCGATAAGTTTGGTTCATTCCACCTTTCATAAAGATTTGGCTTGCCACAATACTGCCGCATGTGACCAACATCAGCGCTAACCAAGTGAGAGAATCTGGTTGTTCACCAAAAATTGGAACGGCAAGAAGTGTCGCGACGACTGGAGTTAATGAACCAAAAGCTGCGCTGGCTTCGGCACCGATGATCCTAATTGCATAAATGAAAGTGAAAGAAGCGATTAAACCTGCGCCAACACCTTGTAGCATCGCGTGGCCAAATAACTCCTCCCATGGCCACTGGCTGAACGGTGTTACCACCAAATAACTGTCTACCCACCCGAAACCAACGGCGATGATGAGCAGAGCCAAAGACGCGATTGCAACGAATCCTGCACAGACGTGTGCATTAAGATTGGCGACACGAGCGCTGATGGTGAAAGCAGCCCACATGATGCTGCCAGTTAGAAACAGGATATGCCCTTGTAATTGAGACCAGTTGTACTCTGCGCCGCTATTAGAAAGAAGGAATACGAAAATCCCTAACAACACCGTAGAAAGCCCGATTAAGCGGTGAGCACTCAGCGACTGTTGATAACAAAGTACCGCGATAGCAGAAACAAACAATGGCAAAGTGCCAGGTACTAATGCACTGCCGTGCGCCACGGGAGCGAAATGCATAGCCGTTCCGACGACCAGAAGATAGGGAAGGCCGCTTCCAACCACAACACCAACCAGGTAGCGTTTAGGCACTACGCGCAGCGACTGTTTATGCTTAATCACAAATGGTAATAAAATTATACTTGGGATGAGAAAGCGAACTAACGCGATATCGGCTGGCTGCAAGGCAGAAATTGCGCCCCCTTTTAAAGAAATAAAGAAACCAGACCAAAGCAGTAAGGTCGTTAATATAGCTGCGTATCCCAAGATCATTATCGACATGTCCATTTGTAAATGATGTGTTAATTGTTGAATAAAACTCTTGCCAAAGGGAGGCAAAGTTTGACGTAATTAGGCTTGATGTTGGTGATAAATTGCGTATAAGTGTTAATTGTTGGTGATTAAAGGCACGGAAGAATAAATGGATAAAATTGACAGGCAACTTATCAACCTAATGCAGAAGGATGCCACTCTGACAACTGCAGAACTTGCTGACCAAGTAGGGCTATCGGCATCACCTTGTGCAAGGCGCATTAAGCGTTTGGAGCAGGAAGGTGTAATTAGTGGTTATCGAGCTATTGTGTCCAGAGACACTGTAGGCATCGCGATGACTGTATTTGTTGAAGTGAGTTTAAATAACCACCAAGCTTCTTCGATTGATGAGTTTGAACATGCCGTTGTTGAGATGGATGAAGTGATCTCATGCCATGTCGTATCAGGGGCCTATGATTATCTGTTAGAGGTGGTCAGTAAAGATCTCGCTGGTTATGAAACATTTACTAGAAAGTTACAGCGATTAGAAAATGTGAAAGATATTCATACCCACCTAGCGATTAGACAAGTGAAAGGAAATGGCAGTTTGCCGATTTATGCATAAGAAAGATGAAATTTTTCGATAGACTTAAGATTGCCCACTATCATCGAAAGCGATATAGACAGTTTGGTAAAGACAGGGCCCGAACTCTGGGATGGGCAGATAAGTATAGTCAGATCAGCCGTTTTGAGGCGTTGTGCCGAGGGTTAACGTTAGACGGTTCAAGTATTTTAGATATTGGGTGCGGCTACGGAGACTTGTTAGCGTTTATCGAACTTACGGGGGGGCTTCCTCAAAGCTATATTGGCATTGATCAGCAAAAACAGTTTATCTCTGAAGCCAGAAAACGAGATTTTCGTACGCAAAGTAAGTTTATATGTGGCGACTTTTCAACGTTGGTATTGCCTCGTTGCGACTTTGTTTTTGCTTCCGGATCATTGAACTATCAATCCACCAACCCAAATCATACCATTGAAATGATTGATAAAATGTACCGAGCGACAGAGAAAGGTTGTGTGTTTAACTTGTTGGATGAATCCAAACTACCCAGCATGAAAATGTTAGCGTCGCACAATAAAGAAGGTGTCTTTCGCTATTGTCGGTTGCTGTGTCCGAATACACGATTGATTGAGGGGTACTCCGAGCACGACTTTACGATTGCCATGATCAAAAAAGCGAAGTCCGTTTCCTGACTCCGCCTTATAAATTCTTAAGCCTTATTGGTTTTTGTATTGTGAGATTTCACAGTTACCTGTGTATCTATCAACCTTGAATGAGAACGCGGCTGAATGGTATTCCCTCCCATCACTCCATATTGTTTCTCCGAAGATTTTACACAGATCCAAATCACTGATTGAACCGAACTCTTTTACGTGCCTAACTACTGACAAAAACTTGGCTTTGGTAGCATTAGGACATTCCCTGTTACTTAATCGATTGATAACCATGTTTGTAGCATCATCTCCAGCCAAATGTGACTTTTTATTAAATTTT